>JAXDHL010000081.1:0-9293 GCA_034664525.1 Solirubrobacteraceae bacterium | reverse complement strand
GCGTCGTCGCGCTGCTGGCCACCGGCGGCTCGACCAACCACACGATGCACCTCGTGGCGATCGCGGCGGCGGCCGGCATCGCCCTGACCTGGGACGACTTCGCCGACCTCAGCCCGGCGGTGCCGCTACTGACGCGCATCTACCCGAACGGCCCGGCCGACGTGAACCACTTCCAGGCCGCCGGCGGGACCGGCGTGCTGTTCGGGGAGCTGCTCGACGCCGGCCTGTTGCACCCCGATGTGCAGACGATCGCCGGCCCCGGCCTGGACCGCTACCGCGAGGCGCCGTACCTGGACGCGGCCGCGGAGCTGCGCTGGGGGCCGGCCGTCCCGGCCGCCGCCGACCCGACGGTGCTGCGCCCGGCCCGCGACCCGTTCGCCCCCGACGGCGGCATCCGCGTGCTCGACGGCCCGCTGGGCCGGGCGGTGATGAAGGTCTCCGCGGTCGCGCCCGAGCACCGGGTGGTGACGGCGCCGGCGCGCGTGTTCGACAGCCAGGCCGAGTTCCTGGCCGCGTTCGAGCGCGACGAGCTCGACGGTGACCTCGTCGCCGTGGTTCGCCACCAGGGCCCGCGCGCGAACGGGATGCCGGAGCTGCACAAGCTCACGCCCGCGCTCGGCGTCCTGATGGACCGCGGGCACCGGGTCGCGCTCGTCACCGACGGGCGCATGTCGGGCGCGTCGGGCAAGGTCCCGGCCGCGATCCACTGCACCCCGGAGGCGAGCGCCGGCGGGCCGCTGGCGCGCGTGCGCGACGGCGACCTCGTGACGCTCGACGCCGACCGGCGCGTGCTCGAGGTCGTCGGCGTCGACCTGTTCGAGCGCGAGCCCGCCCCTGCGCCGGCCGCGGCCGATCTCGCCGACGGCACCGGCCGCGACCTGTTCGCCGCCTTCCGCGCGGCGGTCGGCCGGCCCGACGCCGGCGCCTCCGTGTTCGCCACCGGCGCCCCCGAGGAGGTCTTCGCATGAGCGTCGAGGTCAACGCGTCGATCCGGCCGCTGCTGGCGCTGGCGCCGGTCGTGCCGGTCGTGGTGATCGAACAGGCCGAGGACGCCGTCCCGCTCGCCCGCGCGCTCGCCGGCGGAGGGCTGCCGGTGATCGAGGTCACGCTACGCACGCCGGCCGCGTTCGACGCGATCGAGCGCATCGCGAGCGAGGTCCCGGACGCGATCGTCGGCGCCGGCACCGTCACCTCCAGCGCGCAGGCCGAGGCGGCGCGGGCGGCGGGCGCGCGCTTCCTCGTCTCCCCCGGCGCGACGCCGCTGCTGCTCGATGCGCTGGAAGTCTCCGGGCTGCCGTTCCTGCCCGGCGCGGGGACCGCCTCCGAGGTGCTGGCGCTGTGCGAGCGCGGGATCACGACCGCGAAGTTCTTCCCGGCGGAGGCGGCGGGCGGCGTCCCGCTGCTGCGGGCGCTCGGCGCCCCGCTGCCCGACGTCGCCTTCTGCCCGACCGGCGGGATCGACGCCGGCCGCGCCCCGTCGTACCTGGCGCTGGCCAATGTCGTCGCCGTCGGCGGGACCTGGATGGTCCCGCCGTTCGCGGTCCGCGCCGGCGCGTGGAACGCGATCGAGGCGTCCTCGCGGGCGGCGGCCCGGCTCAGAGGGCGCGCAGCAGCGCCGTGACCGCCGCGGCGGCGACGACTCCCGTGAGGACGGAGCCGCCGCGCCAGAACAGCAGCCCGGCGACCGCGACGCCGGCGGTGTCGGCGCCGATCGCCAACTGCCGGCCGTCCGCGAACGCCGAGACGCAGACCAGCGCGGACAGCAGCGCGGGCGCCATCAGCGAGATGACGCGGTTGAAGCGCGGCGGCAGGCGGCGGCCGCCGAGGGCGACCGGTCCCGCCGCCTTGATCGCCGCGGTCACCACCGCGCACAGGCCGACGAGCGACCAGGCGGTCGCGGCGCTCACGCCGGCACCTGGCGCAGGCCGAGCAGCGCGGCGAGCGAGGCGACCAGCACCGGAACGCCGGCCGGCACGAACGGCACGAGCACGAGCGCGAGCGCGCCGCCGAGCAGCGCCACGCTGCGCGCGCCGGGACGGCGCATCTCGTCGATCAGCAGCGACAGGAAGAAGGCCGGGAAGATCGCGTCCAGGCCGAGGGTGTGCGCGCTCGGCAACAGGCCGCCGGCGAGCACGCCGAGGATCGTCCCCGACAGCCAGGTGACGTACTGCGGCGCGGTGGAGCCGAACAGCAGCCAGCGATCGAACGTCCCGTCCCCACGGCTGGACAGCGCCCACGACGCGTCGACCACCGCCTGGCCCTGGGCGGCGCGGCGCAGCGCGCGGCCCGGCAGCGACGGCGCCAGCGCGATGCCCATCGGCAGGAAGCGGGCGTTCATCAGCGCGGCGGCGCCGACCGCCGCGCCGAGGCTGCCGCCGGCGGCGAGGATCGTGATCGCCGCGAACTGCGCCGAGCCGGCGAACACGATCGCCGACATCGCGATCGCCGCCGCCGTCGGCAGGCCCGCCTCGCGCGCGAGCACGCCGAACGAGGCGGAGAGCAGGAAGCCGGCCAGTGCGTACGGGGTCCCGGCCCGCACCCCGCGGCGGAAGGAGGCGCGGTCGTCATGGGTCATCGGCGCCGCAGTCTCCCGCATCCGCCGCGCGAGCCGCTCCGGGGCGGCTGAACCGCAACGTTCACACGGAACTTACGCGCGTCGCGGACCGGCGCGCCAATATCCGGCGCATGCTCGCCCGGCGCGCCGTGATGGCGCTCGTCCTGCTCTCCGCGATCGTCGTGCCCGCACGCGCCTCGGCCGCGCTGCCTCCGATCAAGCACGTCTGGGTCATCCAGCTCGAGAACCACTCCTACGACGAGACCTTCAACAACGCGGCCCAGCCGTACCTGTGGACCCAGCTGCGAACGATGGGCCAGGTCCTGACGCAGTTCCACGCCACCGGCCACGCCAGCCTCGACAACTACATCACCCAGATCTCCGGTCAGGCGCCGAACGTCGACACGATGGCCGACTGCCAGCACTACATCGACGTCACGCCCGGGATCATGGCCACCGACGGCCAGGTGCTCGGCCAGGGGTGCGTCTACCCGGCCGCCGCGAAGACGCTGGTCGACCAGCTCGAGGCCAAGGACCTCACCTGGCGTGGCTACATGGAGGACATGGGCAACGACCCGGCACGCGAGCCGGCCACCTGCGGCGCGCCGCAGCCCAACACGGACGACAAGACCCAGCAGGCGGCGCCGGACGACCAATACGCGGCCCGGCACAACCCGTTCGTCTACTTCCACTCGATCCTCGACGTGCCCGGGCGCTGCGAGGCGCACGTGGTCCCGCTGACGGCGCTGCAGGGCGACCTCGCCGCGATCTCGACGACGCCGAACTTCAACTGGATCACGCCCAACCTCTGCAACGACGGCCACGACGCCACGCCGTGCGCGGGCCCGAACGCGAAGGGGACCCACGAAGGCGACCTGATCGCCGCCGACGCGTTCCTGGCCAAGTGGGTGCCGGTCATCACCGGCTCGCCCGCGTTCCAGCAGGACGGCCTGCTGCTCATCACGCTCGACGAGTCGAGCATCGGCGACTCGAGCGCCTGCTGCGGCGAGCCGGCCGGGCTCAACACGCCGATGCCGGGCATCACCGGGCCCGGCGGCGGACGCATCGGGACGCTGGCGATCTCACCGTACGTCCAGCCCGGCTCGACGAACGACAAGCCGTACAACCACTACTCGCTGCTGCGCTCGATGGAGGATCTGTTCGGGATCCCCGAGCACCTCGGCTACGCGGCCAAGCCCGACGTGCCCGCGTTCGGCGACGACGTCTACAACCGGCCCGGCGGCGGGCCGGTGCCGGGCGCGCCGCCGCTGTCGGCGCGCGACGCCGGCTCGACCGGCAAGGCGCAGAAGCTGCGGGTGTTCCTGCGTTCGCGCGCACCGCGCCGCCTGTCCCGGGTCCGGCGCGGCTTCAGCGCCCGGATCGCGATCACGGGGTCGGACCGGATGACCACGGCCGTGCAGGTGCGGCTGCGCCGCGGGAAGCGCGTGGTGGCGTCGAGCGGCCGGCCGGGCACGGTCGCGCACGGGCACGGGCGGTTGCGGGTGCGCCCGCGCTCGGCGGCGCCGCCCGGGCGCTACCGGCTCGAGTTGCGCGCGTTCCATGAGGGCAAGGTCGTCGCCCGCGACTCCAAGCGCGTCTGGATCGGCCGATGACGCGCCGCCTCGTCATCGCCCTGCTGGCCGGGGCGGCTGCGCTCCCGGCCGCCTCCGCCCTCGCCGCGGACGCGCCGTCCGGCCGCGTCGGCCCGTCGCTGCGGATCACCGGCAACGGCCGGCTGCTGAAGCCGATGGGCGCCCTGTCGGGCGTCGGCAACTTCCCGACCGGCGGCGCGCTGACGCCGGACGGGCGGTTCCTGTGGGTCGTGGACTCCGGCCATGGGATCGACGACGTGCAGCGCGTCGACGTCGCCACCGGCGCGGTCGTGCAGGTGCTGCCGATGCCCGGCGCCTACGGGGGGATCGCGATCTCCCCCGATGGGACCCGGGCGTGGGTCTCCGGCACGCCCGCGGGCTCGAACGTCAGCGGCCCGGTCAAGGGGGCCGAGGGCGACGTGCTGCACGTCTTCGCGATCGACCCGGCGTCCGGCAACGCCACCGAGCAGGACCCGATCACGCTGCCGGCCTCCACCGGCGGGGCCGGCCAGGCGCAGTCCCTGCCGCCGACGTCCAAGCTCTACCCGGCCGGCGTCGCGGTCTCGCGCGACGGGCACTACGTCGGCGTGGCGCTCCAGCAGGCGGACAAGGTCGCCATCCTGGACACGAAGACGCACGCGGTCGCGACCACGGGCGTCGGCCGCTATCCGACCGACGTCGTGTTCGACCCGCGCGGGCGGCTGTTCGTGGCCAACCTCTACGACGGGTCGCTGTCCGTGGTCGACCCCGCGTCGCACGCCGTCACCGCCACCGTCGCCGGGCTCGGCGGCGCGCGCGGCGACCGCAACGCCCAGCCCGAGGGGCTCGCGATCGATCCCGACGGCAAGCGCCTGTACGCCGCCGTCGCCCAGCGCGACCTGCTCGCCACGGTCGACCTCGACAAGCTGAAGGTGACGCACACCGTGGACGTCGGCCGCAAGGGCGGTCCGCTCGGCGTCGTGCCGGCGGACGTCGCCGTCGACGGCGACAACGTCTACGTCGCGAACGCCAACGAGGACACCGTCGCCGTCATCGCCCGCCGCGACCGGCCGGCGAAGGCGGGCCTCGCCGACCACCGGCGCCGGGTCTACCTGCCGCCGAGCCTGAGCAGGCTGCGCCGCCAGGCCGCGCATCCGCATCGCAAGCCGCCGCGGACGCGGCAGCGCACCGCGTGCGGCGGCCCGACCAAGCGGCAGGCCAGGCGCTACCGCCAGGCGATCATCCGCGCCTACCGCCACCACGACCCGGCGGCGGCCAGGCGCGCCCGGCACCGGCTGCCGAAGGTGCGCGGGTGCGCCGCGCCCGAAGGCTACGGCGCCGGCATCGAGGACGGCGAACTGATCGGCAAGCTGCCGACCGCCGCCTACCCCGACGTGCTGGCCACGACACCGGACGGCAAGCGCCTGATCTGGATCGCGGCGAAGGGTTTCGGCGCCGGCCCGAACCCGCTGTACTCCTTCGACGGCCACCAGGTGCCCGGCGGGAACATCACGACCCCGGTCTACGGCCAGTACGTGCTCGATGCGCTGGCCGGGATCGTCGGCCGCCTCCCCCACCCGACCGACAAGGCGATCCGCAAGGCGACTGCGACGGCGGACGCGCAGGCGGTGCCCATCAACGCCCAGCAGCCGCCGGCCGGCACGCCGGTGCGGCCGGGCGGACCGATCAAGCACGTCTTCCTGATCGTGCGCGAGAACCGGACCTACGACCAGATCCTCGGCTCCGACCCGCGCGGCGACGGCGACCCGTCGTTCGAGCTCTTCGACGACAACGGCGTCGCCGGGCCGACCGGCGGGATCACCCCCAACGCGCACGCGCTGACCCGCACGTTCCCGCTGATCGACCACTTCTACTCGAACTCCGAGGTGTCCGTCGACGGCCATCTGATCACCACCGGCGGGTTTGCCAACGACTACGTGCAGAAGGCGCTCGCGCAGAACTACTCGCGGCCGGGGAAGTCCTACGACTTCGGCATCGCCCCGATCACGTTCGGCCCGAACGACTTCCTGTTCGACCAGGCGGTGCGCCAGAGCGTCTCGTTCTCCAACTACGGCGAGCAGGCGGCCGGCATCCTGCCCTTCGGCGCCGACGGCCGGCCGACCTACGGCCAGGTGGTCGCCAACACGAACAACGTCTACCCCGGCCCGGCGCAGATCGGGTGCCTGAACCCGTCGGGCCCCGGCGGCAACCTCGCAACCTGCTTCCAGGACTCGGGCGTCGTGGACGGGACGGGGTCGCCGAACGCGGCGGTCAGCCGGGTGAACACCTTCCAGGCGCAGTTCGACCAGCAGGTCGCGTCGGGCAGCGTCCCGGCGTTCTCCTACCTGGTGGTCCCCAACGATCACACCAACGGCACGACCCCGGGCGCGTACACGCCGCAGGCCAACATCGCCGACAACGATCTCGCACTGGGGCAGATCGTCGACGTCATCTCGCACTCGAGCGTCTGGGACTCGAGCGCGATCTTCGTCGAGGAGGACGACTCCCAGGACGGCGCCGACCACGTCGACGCGCACCGCCAGCCGGGCCTGGTGATCTCCCCGTACGCGCGGCGTGGCGCCGTCGTCCACACGCGCTTCGACCAGTACTCGGTGATGGCGACGGTCGAGCGGATCCTGGGTCTGAAGCCGCTGTCGATCAACGACGCGCTGGCCGTCCCGATGTATGACGCGTTCGTCTCCGGCGGCGTCGGCCCCGACGTCGAGGGGACGCGCTACAAGGCGATCCAACCCGACCAGCCGCTGAATGCCGTCAACCCGTCGAGCGGGCGGATGGCCGCGCTGTCGGCGGCGATGCCGTTCGACCGGCTCGACCTCGTGCCGCAGGCGGTCTCGGACGCGATCCTCTACGCCGCGGTCCACGGCTCGCTCGACGGCTTCCCCGGCCCGGGCCCGAATGCGTCCGAGGCCGAGCACGCGCGGGCGACGGGCGCCCTGAAGGCGGTCGCCCGCAGCGACTCCGCGCGGGCGTGGCTGGAGCGCCACGGCGGCGATGGCGACGACGCGCCGGCAGCCGGCGCCCGTTCGGCGCGGGCGGCGACCGCGAAGCCCGCCCCGCTCACGGACGCCGTGAAGACGCGCGCGGCGGAGCAGGCGAAGCGGGCGCTGGCAGCAATGCGTTAGGCAGGGACCCGCAGGCGGCCGGCGGCGATGCGGGCCAGTGCGGCACGGTGGCGTCGCGCGCCGCCGAGCAGCGCCGCGTCGAGCTGCGCGCGCTTGAACAGCCAGTGCACGTCGGCCTCCCAGGTGAAGCCGATGCCGCCGTGCGCCTGGATCGCGCTTGCGCTCACCTCGCGCCCGGCGTCGGCGGCCGCCGCTGCGGCCAGCGCCCCCGCCTCGGCCAAGACATCCCCACCCACCCCGGCGTCCGCCGCCCAGGCCGCGAAGTACGCGGTCGAGCGCGCGCTCTCGGTCGCCAGCAGCATCTCGGCACAGCGGTGCGCGACGGCCTGGAACGAGCCGACGGGCACGCCGAACTGCTTGCGCTCCTTGACGTAGGCGTGGGTCATGTCGAGGCCGCGCTGCGACAGCCCGACGACCTCGGCGGCGAGCGCCGCGCGCACGCGATCGGCGGCGCCGGGGCCGAGCGGCTCGGCGTTGCCGCCGTCCACCGCCGCGTAGCGCCGCGTCGAGTCGATCGGGTCCAGCGCGTCGACGCCGGCGCCGTGCACGAGCGTCGCCTCGTCGCCGTCGAGCAGCACCAGCAGCGCGGCGCCGATGCCGTCGGCGCACAGGTCGCGCGTGCCGACGCCGGCGGCGAGCTCGCCGGACACCAGGCCCGGCAGCCACTGCGCACGCTGCGCGTCGGTGCCGCACGCCTGGATGACCGAGGCGGCGACGGCAGTCGAGAGCAACGGCGTCGCCGCGCAGGCGTAGCCGAGCTCCTCGAGCAGCACCGCGAGCTCCACCGCGCCGAGGCCCTGCCCGCCGTGCTCCTCGGCGACGGCGATGCCGGGCCAGCCGAGCTCGACGAGCTCCTGCCACAACGCCGGGTCGTAGGTCTGCGACTCGGCGGCCTCGCGCACCTTCGCCCACGGCGAGCGGGCGGCGAGCAGCTCGCGCGCGACGCCCTTGATCTCCTGCTGGTCCTGGGTCAGGTCGAAGTCCATGACGCGGGTCCTCCTAGCGGGCCTTCGGCAGGCCGAGCACCCGCTCGGCGACGATGTTCTTGAGCACCTCGGTGGTGCCGCCCTCGATCGAGTTGCCGCGCGCGCGCAGCAGCTCGTAGGCCCACGGGTCGCCGGCCTGCAGCGCGCTCGGACCCAGCAGGTCGGCGGCGAACTGCGAGAGCTGCTGGTTGGTGTCCGACCACATCCACTTGGTCAGCGAGCCCTCCGGGCCCGGCACGCCGTACTTCTCGATCGCGGTCAGGCCCCGGTAGGCGGTGAGGCGCAGGACCTCGACGCGCAGGTGCAGATCGCCGAGCTTGTCGGCGACGATCGGATCCTCGAGCAGCCCACGGCCGTCGGCCTCCGCGATCAGCTTGTCGAGCAGCTGGCGCAGGCGCACCTGGAGCAGGAACGCCAGGCCGGCGCGCTCGTTCATCAGCGTCGTGAGCGCGACCTTCCAGCCGTTGCCGACGCCGCCGAGGATGTTGGCGTCCGGGACGCGGGCGCCGTCGATGAACAGCTCGTTGAACTCGGGCTCACCGGTGATCTGGCGCAGCGGGACGACCTGCACGCCCGGCTGCTCCATGTCCATCAGGAAGTACGTGAGGCCCTTGTGCTTGGGCGCGTCGGCGTCGGTGCGCGCGACGAGCATGCACCACTTCGAGTACTGGGCGCCCGAGGTCCAGACCTTCTGACCGGTGATGACCCACTCGTCCCCGTCTTTCACGGCCCTGGTCTTCAGCGAGGCGAGGTCGGAGCCGGCGTCGGGCTCGGAGAAGCCCTGGCACCAGATCTCGTCGCCGCTCAGGATCGGCTCGAGGTAGCGCTCCTTCTGCTCGCCGGTCCCCCAGGTCATGATCGTGGGGCCGGCCAGCAGCAGGCCGAGCACGTTGGCCGGCAGCGGCGCTCCGGAGCGGCCGAGCTCCTCGAAGAAGATCGCCGACTCAGTCAGCGTGGCGGCGCGCCCGCCGTACTCCTCCGGCCAGTGCACGGCGGCCAGCCCGTCGGCGGCCAGCCGGCGCTGGAAGTCGCGCCGCCA
>JAXDHL010000080.1:0-22574 GCA_034664525.1 Solirubrobacteraceae bacterium | reverse complement strand
CGCTCGGGCGCGTCGATGCCGAGGGGCACGCCTGGGGCGCGCTGGACGCCCTGCGCGCCGACCCCTCGCGCTGGGGCGGGCGGCCGGTGTTCCTGTACGGCTTCGACGACCTGACGCCCGCGCAGCTCGACGCGGTGGAGACGCTCGTGCGCGCGTGTGGCGCGCCGGTCACGGTCTCCCTGACCTACGAGCCGGGGCGGGCCGCGTTCGCCGACCGCGCGGCCACGGTCGAGCTCCTGCGCCCGCTGGCGGAGGCGACGGGGGAGGTGCGCGAGCTGCCCGAGCGCGCCGAGCACTACGCGCCCGCGGCCCGGCCGGCGCTCCATCACCTCGAGCGGCAACTGTTCGACGGGTCCTCCGAGCGCGCGACGCCCAACGGCGCCGTCCGGCTGCTCGAGGCCGGCGGCGAGCGGGCTGAGGCCGAGCTGATCGGCGCCGCCCTGCTGGAGCTCGTGCGCCAGGGCGCCGAC
Organism: Solirubrobacteraceae bacterium; assembly: GCA_034664525.1. Lineage (GTDB taxonomy): Bacteria > Actinomycetota > Thermoleophilia > Solirubrobacterales > Solirubrobacteraceae > DATLGB01. Next base: position 22,104 of record JAXDHL010000080.1, on the reverse strand, counting down.
GCCGCCGACATCGCGGTGCTGGTCCGCGCGCCCGAGCAGGCGCCGCTTCTGGCTCAGGTGCTCGAGGGCTACGGCCTACCCGTCGAGCGCGTGGAGCGCTTCGGCCTGGACCGCACGCGGCTCGGCGCGGGGATGCTCGCGTTCGGCCGCGCGGCGCTGCCCGGGGGGACGGCGACCGACGTGCTGACCTGGCTGCGCACGCCGGGCAAGGTCGCCGAGGCCGCGCGGGTCGATGCCCTGGAGGCGCGGGTCCGCCGCAAGGAGCTCACGACCGCCGGCGAGGCGCTGCGGGCGTGGGGGGCGGAGACGCCCGAGCTCGACGCGGCGCGCGAGGCCACGTCGGTGGAGGCGTTCCTCGGCGTGCTCGAGGCGGAGCTGCAGGCGATCTGGACCGCGCCGCACCGGCGGGCGGGCGCGGTGCTCGGCCCGGAGGCGCACGCCGACGCGCGGGTCGCCGCCGAGGTTCGCGCCGCCTGTGCCGAGCTGCGGGCGCTTGCGGCGGCGGATCCGGGCCTCGTCGGCGGTGCCGCCGGCGCGCTGGAGGCGCTCGCCGACGTCGAGGTCCGCCAGGGCGGGGCGCGCGGGACCGGCGTGCTGCTCGCGGATCCCCTTGCGGTCCGTGCGCGGCGCTTCCGCGCGGTCGTCGTGTGCGGGCTCCAGGACGGGGCGTTCCCCCGCGGCCCGGTGCCCGAGCCGTTCCTCGACGATGGCGACCGGCGCGCCCTGGCGACCGCCACCGGCATCACGCTGCCGCTGCACGAGGACGTCCTCGCGCGTGAGCGATTCCTGTTCTACTCCGCGGTGTCGCGGGCGTCGGAGGTCCTGTTCCTGTCGTTCCGCGCCTCCGACGAGGAGGGCGAGCCCCAGCTGCGCTCGCCGTTCGTGGACGACGTGCGCGACCTGTTCACCGAGGACCTGTGGCGCGCTCGCGGGCGGCGGCTGCTGGCCGAGGTCACGTGGCCGGCCGCCCAGGCGCCGACGCCGCTCGAGCTGCGGCGCTCGCAGGCCGCGGCGGCCGCGGGCGGCGAGGGCGTGCCGCTGGCAGCGCCGCGCTCGGACGCGGTCCGGCGCGTGCTCGCCGACCGCGAGGTGGAGAGCGCGCGCGGGCTGGAGGCGTTCGCGGCCTGCGGCGTGCGCTGGCTGGTCGAGCGCGTGCTCAAGCCGGGCCGGATCGACCCGGATCCGGAGCCGATGGCGCGCGGGTCGCTCGCCCACGCCGTGCTCGAGCGCACGCTGCGCGGCCTGAAGGACCACACCGGCTCGGCACGGCTCACCTCCGGATCGCTGGAGGCGGCGCGCGGCGAGCTGCGGGCCGCGATCGGGGAGCTCGGCGCGTCGCGGGCGGGTGCCCGCGCCAAGGCGGCGCTGCGCGCGCTCGAGGTCGACCTCGGCCGCTGGCTGGAGGCCGAGTGCACGACCGGCCCCGGGTTCGAGCCGCAGCTGCTCGAATGGTCCTTCGGCGGCGAGCACGACGCCCATGGGACGCTCGACCTCGGGCCGATCCGCGTATCGGGCCGCGTCGACCGCGTCGACGTCGGCCCGGGCGGCGAGGCGTTGGTGCGCGACTACAAGAACTCCAAGGGCTACCCGCGTGCCACCTGGGCCGAGGACGGGCACCTGCAGGCGGCGCTGTATGCGATCGCGGTCCGCGACGTGCTCGGCCTGAAGCCGGCCGGCGCCGTCTACCAGCCGCTGCGCGGCAAGGACCTGCGTCCACGCGGCGCGGCGGTGGCGGGGGACGCCGCGACCGGGCTGGTCGACAACGACGTCGTCGAGGCGGGGGAGTGGGAGGCGCTGCTGGACACCCTCGCCGGCGAGGCGTCGGACGCGGCGCAGCGGATGCGCGCCGCGGAGATCCGGCCGTGCCCGGAGCGCTGCTCGCCCGTCGGCTGCGCCTATCCCGGGATCTGCCGCGCCGGGGAGCCGCAGCGATGACGCGCACGTTCACGGCCGAGCAGCGGGCCGCGATCTCCGACCGCTCCGGGTCGAGCCTGCTGGCCGCCAACGCCGGCTCGGGGAAGACCGCCGTGATGGTCGAGCGCTTCGTCGAGGCGGTGCTCCGTGACGGCGTCGCGGTCGGCGCGATCCTCGCGCTGACCTTCACCGAGAAGGCCGCCGGCGAGCTGCGCGAGCGGCTGCGGGCGCGCTTCACCGAGCTCGGCGAGCACGAGCACGCCCGGGCGGCCGAGGGCGCCTGGGTCGGGACGATCCACGGCTTCTGTGCGCGGGTGCTGCGCGCGCACCCGTTCGCGGCCGGCCTCGACCCGCGCTTCAGCGTGCTCGACGAGGCCGCGACGCGGCGCCTGCGCGGGACGGCGTGGGACCGCGCCGTGGAGGCGTGGGCGGCGGCCGAGGGCGACCCGGCGCTCGATCTCCTGGCGGCGTCCGGGCCCGACCTGCGCGAGATGGTGGAGACGGGCTACGAGGAGCGCCGCTCGCGCGGGCAGCGCGCGCCGCGGCTGCCGATCCCGGCCGCGGTGGCGCCGCCCGATCCGGCGCCGGTGCTGGCCGCCGCGGCGGCGGCGGGGGCGGTGCTGGCGGGCGGCAACGGCGGGGTCCGGCTCGCCAACGGCCGCGCCGCGCTCGCCGCGTGCGTGGACGTGCTCGGCGCGCTCGCGCCCGGGGAGATCCCGATCCCGACCGCGCTTGACGCGGCGGCGCTCGGGCTCGGCGCCAAGCTCCTCACGGAGCCGGCGTGCGAGGCCTACCGGGAGGCGCTCGCGACCTACCGGACGGCGGCGGCCGCGCACCATGCCCGGCCGGCGCTCGAGCTCGTCGACCGCTTGCTCGCCCGCTACGCGGACGAGTGCGAGACGCTGAAGGCCGCCCGCGCGGCGGTCGACTTCGAGGACCTCCAGCTCGCCGTCCGCGACCTGTTCGCGGGCGACCCGGCGCTGCGCGCGCGCTGGTCCGAGCGCTTCGCGCTGCTGATGATCGACGAGTTCCAGGACACCAACCGGCTGCAGCTCGACGTGCTGGAGATGCTCGAGCGAAACACCCTGTTCGCCGTCGGCGACGAGTTCCAGTCGATCTACGGCTTCCGCCACGCCGACGTGACGATCTTCCGCGACCGCGCGAAGGCCCTGCCGGCCGAGCGGGTGCGCCGGCTGCGCGCGAACTTCCGCTCCAGCGAGGAGCTGCTGGACGTCCTCAACGGCGCCTTCCGCCCGATCTTCGGCGAGGGCTTCGAGCCGCTGGTGGCGGGGGTGCAGGGCCCGAAGGCGCCGCCCGGGCACGAGCTGCGCCTGTTCGACCCCGATCGCGTCAACGAGCAGGCCGGCGACCCGCCCGTGGAGCTGCTGGTCACCCACACCGGCGGCTGGGAGGACGTGGAGGACCTCGGCGCCGACCTGCCGGGCGAGAAGGCGTGGCGGCGCGCGGAGGCGCGCCTGATCGCCGAGCGGCTGCGCGAGGAGGTCGACCGCGGCCGCCGACCCGGTGAGATCGCCGTGCTCGTGCGCGCGGCGGCGTCGCTGCGGCTGATCGAGCAGGCGCTCGAGGAGCGCGGCCTTGCGACCTACGTGGTCGGTGGCCGCGGCTACTGGTCGCAGGAGCAGGTGCGCGACGGGCTCGCCTACCTCGGGGTGCTCGCCAACCCGCTCGACGAGGAGGCGTTGTACGCGACGCTCGCCTCGCCGTTCGCGGGCGTGGGGGCGGACGCGCTGGTGCTCGCCGCGCGCGCCGGCGCCGAGGCCGGCGGGGCGTGGGCGGCGCTGCAGGCCGGCGGCGGCTGGATGGCCGATCTCCCGCCCAAGGACCGGGCCGCGCTCGACCGCCTGGTGCCGCTGATCGCCGCCGAGCGCGAGCGCGCCGAGCGACTCCCCGCCGAGGTCCTGCTCGAGCGCGCGGTGGCCGCCACGGGCTACGACCTCGCCGTGCTCGCCCGTCCGGGCGGCGAGCGCCGGCTGGCGAACCTGCGCAAGCTGATGCGCCTCAGCCGCGAGTTCGAGCGCGCGGAGGGCCGCGACCTGCGCGCGTTCCTCGCGTTCGCCGCGACCCAGGACCTGGTGACCGCCCGCGAGGGCGAGGCCGCGCTCGAGTCCGAGGGCCTGGACGCGATGCGCCTGATGACCGTCCACCGCGCCAAGGGGCTGGAGTTCCCGGTCGTCTGCGTCGCCGACCTCGGCCGCTTCGGCCCGGGGGGATCGCCGCCGCTGCTGCTCGGCGCCGACGGCCGCCGCGTCGGCATCCGGCTGCGGGCGCTCGGCGCGCCGGTCGGCGTCCCGGCGCTCGACCACGGGGCGCTGAGCGCCGAGCGCGCCCGCGCCGAGGATGAGGAGGAGCGCCGGCTGCTGTACGTCGCGATGACCCGGGCGCGCGAGACGCTGATCCTCTCCGGCGGGCTCGACGCGGACCGGCTGCCGTCGCCGCGCCCGGGCGGCGCACCGCTGGCGTGGATCGTGCCCGCGCTGCTGGCCGACCCGTCACGGCTGGCGGCCGAGGCCGACTTCCGCGCCGACCGCGAGTGGGACGGGCGCCCGGCGCGACTGCGCGTGCGCGTGAGCCGTCCCGGCGGCGGCCTGCTCGGCCCGGCCACGGCGCGCGCCGCCGCCGCGCCGGCGGGGACCGCGCTGCCCGTCCCGCCGACGCTGGCCGTCGGGTGGGTGGGGTCCCATCCCGGCATCGGACCCGTCCCACCCGCCCTGCCGACCCGGCTGTCGTACTCGAGCCTCGGCCAGTACGCCCGCTGCGGCTACCGCTGGTACCTGCAGCGCGTGCTCGGGCTCCCCGAGGTCGAGGCGCCGCCGATGGCCGGCGGCGACGCTGGCGCTCCGGCCGAGGGCCTGGACCCGCTCGTGCGCGGCTCGCTCGTCCACGCGCTGCTCGAGGACTTCGACTTCGCCCGCCCGCGCCCGCCCGCCGCTGAGGCGGTGCTCGAGGTCGCCGGCGCCTGGGGGATCGACCCGACGCCCGAGCAGGCGGACGACGTCGCCCGGCTCGTGGCCGCGTTCGCCGACTCGCCGCTGTGCGGGCGCCTCGCCGCCGCCCGCGGGGTCCGCCGCGAGGCGCCGTTCGCGTTCCCGCTCGAGCCCGGCGTTCGCGGGATGCTGCTGCACGGGATCGTCGACGTGGTCGCCCAGGAGGACGGCGGTGCGCTCGTGGTCGACTACAAGACGGATTGGCTCGGCGAGCTCGCACCCGAGGACCTGATCGCCCGCGACTACACCGGCCAGCGGCTCGTCTACGCACTCGCGGCGCTGCGCGACGGCGCCGAGCGCGTCGAGGTCGCCCACTGCTTCCTCGAGCTGCCGCAGGAGCCCGCGACCGCGACGTTCACCCAGGCCGACGTCCCGGCGGTCGCCGAGCGCCTGGTGGCCGAGGCGGAGCGCCTGCTCGCCGGCGACTTCGCGCCGACACCCGCCCCGCACCGCGACCTCTGTGCCACCTGCCCCGGCCGCGCGGCGCTGTGCTCGCACCCCGAGTCGCGCACACTCGCCCCTTGAACGACGACGGCCCCGGTGACCGGGGCCGTCGAGCGGAATCTCGTGCGCGTGCTGCGGGCTAGATGCGCCCGCGCCCGAACCGCCCGCCGCCGTAGCCGCCCAGCGGCGCGCCGGCCAGCAGCACGAGGATCGCGGCGATGACGCCGACGATGACGGGCAGCCCGAGGGCCGAGCAGAGCCAGAACACCAGCGCTGCAAGAAGGACCGCGATGAGAATGCCAACCATGTTCTTACTCCCTTCCGCGCCCGGACCTGGTTCCGCGCGACAGTCCGATTGCTTCCTGCCGCGGAACTGCCCGCCGGTTTGATGACGGAAACCCAACGATCCGGCGTTCACGCAGGCGCAATACGCCAGCACCCTGGCAGCGGAGCCGCCCACGGTAAGGTGGGCCACGGTTCGGACCCGCCATTCGGAGCGGGAGGTCATTCCTTTCCGTGCCCGATCATCGAGAGCAACAACCGACCGAGGCGCTGCCGACGGCGCGCACGCCTCCGAGTGGCGCCGACGCCTCGGCGCCGCGTCCGCCTGCGCCCTCCGAGCCCCGTGCCGCGGCCAGCCAGGAGGACCGCGCGGCCCGTGCCGCCGAGGACCGGCGGTTGCTGGAGCGCTACCACCGCTCGGGCGATCGCGCCGCCCGCGAGGAGGTCGTGCAGCGCTTCCTGCCGCTCGCGCGCCAGCTCGCCCGCCGCTACGCCGGCGCCGGCGAGCCGCTGGAGGATCTCGTGCAGGTCGCCTCGCTCGGCCTGGTCAAGGCCGTCGACCGGTTCGATCCCGGCCGCGCGGTCGCCTTCTCCTCCTTCGCGGTGCCGACGATCCTCGGCGAGCTCAAGCGCCACTTCCGCGACAAGGGCTGGTCGGTCCGCGTCCCGCGCGACCTGCAGGAACTGGCTCTGCGGCTCGACCGCACCTCGGAGGAGCTCGGTCGCGAGCTCGGCCGCGCGCCCACCACCGCCGAGGTCGCCGAGCGGCTCGCGGTCAGCGAGGAGGAGATCCTGGAGGCGCGCGAGGCGGCGCACGCCTACCGCGCGGTGTCGCTCGACCGTCCGCGCACGGAGGACGACGACGGCGGCCCCGCCGTGGCCGACGCGATGGGCGGCGACGACCCCGGATTCCGCCGCGCCGAGGACGCCGCCACGGTCGATCAGCTGCTGCGCGTGCTCGCCCCGCGCGAGCGCGAGGTGCTGCGCCTGCGCTTCGTCGAGGACCTGACCCAGCAGGAGATCGGCGACCGCATCGGCGTCAGCCAGATGCACGTCTCGCGCCTCATCCGTCAGGCCATCGCGCGCCTCGGCGAGGCTGCCGAGGAGTAACGCGCTGTCCGCGCACCTGCTGGTCCTGGTCCGGCACGGCGAGTCGGCCTGGAACGCGACCTCACGGCTGCAGGGTCAGGCCGACGCACCATTGTCGGACCCCGGGCGGGCGCAGGCTGTCGCATTGCAACCAGTGCTCCGGGCGCTGCCGGCCGTCGGCGTGGTCGCCTCCGACCTCTCCCGCGCGCGGCTGACCGCGGAGCTCGCCGGTTATCACGGGGCCGAGCTCGATCCGCGCTGGCGCGAGCGCGACATGGGCGACTGGACCGGCAAGTACGAGACCGAGATCCCGCCGGCGGAGATGGACGAGTTTCGCCACGGCGACCTCATCCCGCCGCACGGCGAGACGTTCGCCGACCTGCAGGAGCGCGTCGGCGAGGCGATCGAAGACCTCGCCCGGCGCGGCGGCGCGTGGCTCGTGTTCACCCACGGCGGTCCGGTGCGGGCGGCGGTCGCCTACGTGACGGGTGCCGACCACCGCGCCGTCGCCGGCCCTTCCAACACCAGCCTGACGCTGATCGAGCTGGCCCCGCGCAGGCGCCTGCTGACCTTCAACTGGAGCCATGATGCGGGCGTGCTCCCCCGCGCCAGCGAGCCCGGCGGCGCCGCGATCGAGGTCAGCGGCTCGACCGCGAGGCCTGATTCGGGACCCAACGGGGCATCCTGATCCCATGTCACTCCCTGAGACCGGCCTGCCGCCGGCTTCCCGGGAGGGTGGAGGGGAGCTGCAGATCACCGCGGAGCGTGACGGCGGGACCGTCGTGCTGACGCTGCACGGCGAGCTCGACCTGCAGACGGTCGGACGGTTGCGCACCTGCCTGGCCGAGACGCTCGAGCGTGACAGCGGCGCCGTTCTCGTCGACCTGACCGACGTCGCGTTCATCGATTCGACCGGCCTGGCCGCACTCCTGAACGCGCTGCGCCGGCTCACCCGCGCCGGTCGCCCCCTGCTGCTCGTCGCGGGAGAGGGCCCGGTGCGCCGCGTGCTGCGCCTGACCCGGCTCGACTCGACGTTCGCCCTGCACGACACGCGCGAATCGGCGCTTGCGACCGCGTAGCGACACCTCCCGACCCGTGCCGGACCGCCGGCAGCGCATCCGGGACGTCGCGCGCGATGCGCTGGGCTTCGAGGAACTGCGCGCCGGCCAGGCCGAGGCGGTCGAGGCCGTGCTCGACCACCGCGACGTGCTGGCGGTGATGGCCACCGGCCACGGCAAGTCGGCCATCTACCAGCTCGCCGGCCTGCTGCTGGACGGTCCGACGCTCGTCGTCTCGCCGCTGATCGCGCTCCAGCGCGACCAGGTCGACCACCTCGCCGACGAGCGCCTCGGCGGCGCCGCCGCCGTCTCGTCCGCCGTGCGCGAGTCCGACCGCGAGGAGGCGCTCGAGGAGGCGGAGGCGGGCACGCTCGAGTTCCTGTTCATGGCCCCGGAGCAGCTCGCCAACCCGGAGGTGCTCGAGGAGGTCCGCGAGGCCAAGCCGTCGCTGATGGTCGTCGACGAGGCCCACTGCATCTCCGAGTGGGGCCACGACTTCCGCCCCGACTACCTGCGGCTCGGGGCGGTCGCGGAGACCCTCGGGCACCCGGTGCTGCTGGCCCTCACCGCCACCGCCGCGCCACCGGTGCGCGACGAGATCGTCGCCCGGCTCGCGATGCGCGACCCACTCGTCCAGATCTCCGGCTTCGATCGTCCCAACCTGTGGTTCGGCGTCGAGCGCTTCTACGACGAGGAGGCCAAGGAGCGACGGCTGGTCGCCCGCGTGGCCGAGCTGGCCAGGCCCGGGATCGTCTACACGGCCACCCGCAAGGACGCCGAGCGGCTCGCCGACCTGCTGGTCGCCCACGACATCGACGCGCTCGCCTACCACGGCGGCATGGCGGCGACCCGGCGCGAGACGGTGCAGGAGGCGTTCATGGACGGCCAGGTCGGGGTGATCGTCGCCACGACCGCGTTCGGCATGGGCATCGACAAGGCCGACGTGCGGTTCGTCGTCCACCACGCCATCCCCGAGTCGGTCGACAGCTACTGGCAGGAGGTCGGCCGGGCGGGCCGCGACGGCGAGCCCGCGGCCGCCATCCTGCTCTACCGGCCCGAGGACGTCGGGCTGCGGCGCTTCTTCGCCTGTGGCGGCAACGTCGACGCGCACGAGCTCGAGGCGGTCGCCGGCGCGCTCGACCACGCTCACGGCACCGTCGAGCCCGGCGAGCTCAAGGACGAGCTCGAGCTCTCGGAGTCCAAGCTCACGACCGCCATCGGGCGCCTGGAGGACGTCGGCGCGGTCGAGGTCCGCCCGGACGGCCAGATCGCCGCGACCGGTGCGAAGGATCTGGCCGCGGCGGTCCCCGAGGCGGCGGCGCTGCAGGCCGACCGCGAGAGCTTCGAGCGCTCGCGGGTGGACATGATGCGCGCCTACGCCGAGCTGCACGACACCTGCCGGCGCGAGGCGCTGCTGAGCTACTTCGGCGAGGCGACCGACGGCCCGTGCGGCCACTGCGACCTGTGCGACTCCGGCGCCGTCCATGCCCGGCGGGCGGACGTCCCCTTCCCGGTCGGCGCGCGGGTCGAGCACCCGAAGTGGGGCGAGGCGACGATCCAGCGCTACGAGGACGACAAGGTCGTCGTCCTGTTCGACTCGGTCGGCTACAAGGCGCTCGCGCTCGAGGCCGTGAGCGCGAACGGCCTGCTCAAGCCCGTGGGCTGAGCAGCGGCGTCAGGAGGCGACGGCGAGCCCCTCGAACACGGGCGGCTCGTCGCCGAGCAGCCACGTGCCGTCGGCCTGGCGCTTGACCAGGCCCTTCTGGGACAGCTGGCCGAGCGCGGTGGTGACCGACGGGCGCCGGGCGCCGACGATCCAGCCGAGCAGCTCGTGCGACAGGAATCCGGGCAGCACCCGGCCCTCCGGGCGCACGGTGCCCCAGCGCTCCGACAGGTGCCACATGGCGATCAGCAGCCGGGTGTCGACGCGCGGGAGCTGGGCGACCGCAAGCATCCGGGCCAGCAGGCGCGAGCGGTCCAGGGCGCGCGACACGAGCTCGCCGGTCATCTCGGGGAAGCGTGCGGCGCGGGCCACGAAGCGCACGTCGAGGTGGGCCAGCATCAGCGGCTCGATCACGCGCCATGACACCGTGAAGGGCGCCAGCAGCTCGGAGAAGCCGTCCTGGCTGGGCCGCAGCATGTCGCCCGGACCGAGCAGCTCGGCACAGGAGCGGTGACCGAGCGAGAGGCGGCGGACGACGACGCCCTCGAGCACGAGGATGCCGATGCCGCCGGCCGCGTCCGGGCCGGTCTCGACGTCCGGGCGCCACTGACCGCGGGCCACGCCCTCGGTCCGGGCGACCAGCGCCTGGCGCGCCTGCTCGAAGCGCTCGCCGGCAAGGTTCGTGCCCAGGTCGGGATCGGCGTCGAGGACGCGGACCCCCTGAGCGACGGGCTGGCTGAGGTGCGGAAAGGCCATGTAGCACTCCCAGGCTTACCGGTCTGACGCGAACCGCAAACACGCCACGGGGGCTCGTCCACCCGTCGACCGGCGGTTCGGCACCCGACCCCTCGGGGTAGAGCGAAATACATGCCGTTCAAGGACGACCGGGCGGATGGGTTGTACGCCCTGCTGTACGACACGTTGATCCGGCACGGCCACCGGCCGGGGCTGCATCTCACCGGCGACCAGCTGGGCCGGGGCCGGGCGTGGCTGAACGCCGCCGGGTTCGGCGCGCTGGGCCACTCGATCGACGACGCTGCGCGCCTGTACGTCCAGGCAGGCGGATCGCTGGCCTCGGACCCGGCGCTGCGCGAGGAGCTGCGCCGGCTCGACGAGATGCTCGCGGTCTGAGCGTCGAGGCACGCTACGCCGCCGCGGCGGCGACCGGCCGCTCGCCGCGGGCCCGCAGGTAGGAGCGCAGGTAGCCGAGCCCGGAGGCGACCGTCTGGGTGACGGTCGCCGCGACCAGCAGCTGCACCCAGATCGCGGACGGGTCGGCGACCGCCATCAGCGCCAGCACCATCACGACCTGGAGCCCCATCTTGGCCTTGCCGGCCGGGCCGGCGGCGATCACGACGCCGCGGCGCACGGCGTGGGCGCGCAGCAGCGTGACCAGGAGCTCGCGGGCGGCGATGATGCCGACCACCCACAAGGCGAGCCGGTCGACCGCGACCAGTGACGCCAGCGCGGCGATCACGAGCAGCTTGTCCGCCGCCGGATCCAGGAGCTTGCCGACCGTGGTGATCAGCCCGCGGCTGCGTGCGAGGTGGCCGTCCACCATGTCGGTCGTCGCGCCGGCCGCGAACAGCGCCGCCGCCAGGACCGAGCCGTCCGGGTGCGCGAGCATCGCCCAGGCGACGAACGGCGCGATCACGATCCGCACGCACGAGAGCAGGTTGGGGACGTTGAGCGCGGAGCCCGGCGCCGGTGCGGCGTCGTGGTGCGGGGCGGGGCGACGGATCCGCGGCGCCGGCACGGCGTGGCCGGTCGCCAGCGCCCCGATGACCGCGGCGCCGTAGCCGATGATCAGGCCGGCGACGTCGTCGACGGCGTAGTGCCAGCCGAGGTAGATCGTCGCCACGATCACGAGCCCGAAGTACGTCCAGAGCGCGATCCTCAGCGGTCGCGACGCCTTCAGCCAGGAGGCGATCAGCGCCGCCGTCAACACGACGGAAACATGCAGCGACGCGAACGCCGCGATGCTCTGCACGACGTCGCCGGCCTGCTCGCCGGCGGGACCGAACAGCACCGTGAGCCGCTCGACCCACAACGAGTGCTGCAGCGCCGACGAGGCCGTGGGGCCGAGGTCGGAGAAGAGCTGCGGCGCGACGAACGCCGGCCCCATGGTCGGGATCAGGTAGTAGGAGATGGCGCCGAACACCCAGTTCAGGCACAGGGCGCTCGTGTACCAGAGCCCGTGCCGCGCGTCGCGCCCGAACCACACCAGCGCCGCGGCGAGCGAGATCGGGACGAACGCCAGGTACACGACGTACACGATCGACAGCAGCTGGTTGGCGAAGCCCGTGCCGAGGACCGCGTGCAGGACCGTGGCCGGGTCGTGGCCGGCGAACAGGCCGCGGTCGAGCGTGAGCAGGCCGGCATCGTGGCGGTCGGGCCGCAGGAACGGCAGGAAGCCCTTGAAGTTCCGGTACGCGACGTAGGTGATGTAGAAGGAGACGAGCCCGACGAGCACGAACGCGACGCGCCGGCGCGTCCAGCGCTCGCGCCAGACGGCGCGGATGGCGCGGACGCTGTCGCGGGGGTGCAACCGGCCGCGGAACAGCCCGCGCGGGAGCACGTCGAGGGCGATGAAGACGCTCAGGATCACGCTCAGGCGCACCAGCGGCGGCCCGCCCACCCCGTCCGGATCGCGGATCGGGAGGTCCTCGAGGTGGGCCGTGAGCCAGGTCGCGACCGCGCAGGCCACGGCCAGCAGCGCCGGGAAGGCGTACGGTCGGCGGCGTGCGGCGTGTAGGACGACGGTTCCCATGATTCCGGTGGAGCGCCGGTTACCCGGTCGTGAATCGCGACAGGCGCGGGGATGGGGGGTGGGGAGCGACCATGGGCCGGGCACGGGCAGCGCCGCGCCAGGCTGGGAGCGGCCGGGGGAGGGTATCGGGCGCACCGGCCCGGACCGACCGTGTGGCAGCCGGGCTCCCACTGGGTAGGCAGCCGCCATGACGATCGACGAGATCGATGCGCGCTACCGCGCCGCCGTGCTGACGGCGGAGCGCGAGGGCGCCGGGGAGTGGGACGATCCGGGAACCGACGATCCCGATGAGGAGGACGCGTGACGGTCTCTGCGGTCGACCTTGAAGCCCTGCTGGCCCGTGGTGAGGACGCGGGCTGCGTCGCCGAGTCCGACATCGCCGAGCTGGCGGAGCAGCTCGGGCTCGAGGAGGACGACGTCAACGAGGTGCACGCGGCGATCGAGGCCCGCGGCTACGAGATCTCCGACGACTGCGCGCGGCCGCTTCCGGAGGGACGCCCGACCGCGACGGCCTACACGAACACCGACCTCGCCACCTTCACCACCGACGCCGTGCAGCAGTTCCTCAACGAGGCGGGCCGCCACCGGCTGCTGACCCCGCAGGAGGAGCTCGACCTCGCCAAGGCGATCGAGCGCGGCGACCTCGGCGCGAAGGAGCGCCTGACCACCCACAACCTGCGGCTGGTCGTCTCGATCGCACGCAAGTACCAGGGGCTCAGCGAGCTGTGTCTGCTCGACCTGATCCAGGAGGGCATGCTCGGCTTGATCCGCGCGGTCGAGAAGTTCGACTACCGCAAGGGCTTCCGCTTCTCGACCTACGCGACGCTGTGGATCCGCCAGGCGATCCAGCGCGGCATCGCCGACAAGGGCCGCACGATCCGCTTGCCGGTGCACGTCGCGCAGCGCGAGCGCAAGATCGCCACGGTCGAGCGCCAGCTGTCGACGAAGCTCGGCCGGGAGCCGACGCCCGAGGAGATCGCCGCCGAGGCCGAGCTGCCGATCGACCAGGTGGTCGAGATGCTCGACGTCTCGCGTACCGTGACCAGCCTCGACAAGCCGGTCGGGGATGGCGAGGACACGTCGCTCGGCACGCTGATGGGCGCCGACGAGCGCTCCACGGAGGAGGAGGTCGAGGTCTCGCTCTCGCGGCAGGCCGTGCGCGCCGCGGTCGAGGAGCTGCCCGAGCGCGAGCGCCAGATCATCAAGCTGCGCTTCGGCCTCGACGGCGAGCAGCGCGAGCCGCTGCCGCTCGCCCAGCTGCAGCGTGAGCTCGGCATGGGCCGCGAGGAGCTGCGTGCGATCGAGCGCCGCGCGCTGCAGCACCTGGCGTTGCGACGGGAGCTCGCGGCGCTCGCCGCAGCCGCCTGAACTGGCCCCGATGGAGGGCACCGGGCAAGTTTGTCCGGGCTGGACAAAACCGCTGCCGATCCGGCAGGGACGCACCCGTCAGCCGGTAGCCTGTGCCGCAGCTCAGCCGAGGTGAGAGGAGCGCGAGAGTGCCACAGAGGGCCGAGGAATCCACCGGCAGGACGATGCGTGTGAGCGGTGTCGGAACCTCCGTCCCACGGGGCGCCCCGCCGCCGGCGTGGTCCCAGCCAGGCACCAAGCCGAGCGCCCGTCGCTCGGCCGAGGAGCGCGAGCGGCGGCATCGCGAGCGCACCATCGCGGCCTGGTTGCGCAGCCTGAACCGCTAGTGCCGCGCGGTCAGTCGGCGGCGCACAGCCGCGAGAACGCGGCGTGCAGGAAGTCGTTGCCCGCCGACGCGGCGAGCACCGCCGTCACCAGGCGCCCCGACGCGGGTGCCTGGGTGCGCAGCGCGACCAGCCCGAGGGCTCCCCACGCGCCGGTGCAGCGGGTGCACGTCAGCAGCTCCCCGATCGCGTAGCGCAGCCGGCGGCCGCGCGGGCGCCGGCCCTGTGGGCTCTCTTCGACGAACGGCTCGCGCACCCACGACTCCACCTTCTCGTGGACGATCATCTTCGACAGCGCGAACGTCGCCGCCGACAGCGGCACCAGCTCCCGGGCGGGCAGGTCGAAGCCGCGCCCCGAGCGCCGCAGGCGCTCGGCCGTGCCGGCCAGCAGGGCGAGGTAGGTCGCGCTCAGCAGCGCGTAGTCCGACCGGGCGGTCGGGGTCTCCGAAACGGACCGCATCGATGGCCAGCGGGAAATCAGATGGGGCGCGGGTTCGGGTCCGGGGGGAGCGGGGAGGGATGCGGCTTCGGGGACGGCGGCACGGGGTCCGGACCTGGCCCGGGCGTGGGCAGCGGGGGATGCGGATCCGGAATCGACATGCCGGAGTGCCTACCCGTCGAGCGGCCAGGGCAGGCGCACCGGCCGCCAGTCCTGGGGGGTCCCGGCGTAGGCGACTCGCGGGTCGTCGGTCTCCTCGGCCACCGAGGCGCCGTGGCGCGCGGCGGGCTCGTGAACGGGGTACGTGATCGCGAAGTCCGGCCCGCGGGCGCCGGCCATCAGGATGGCGCACGGGCCGTCACCGGCGCCGACCATGATGTGGGCGGTCCCGGGCGCGCAGTGGAAGACGTCCCACTGGCGCAATGTGCGCTCCTGGCCCTCGACGAGCAGCAGGCACTCGCCGGAGAGCACGAGGAAGGTCTCCTGCGCGCTCTCCGCGTGGTACATCCCCGGAGCCTGGCCCGGCGACAGGATGTGGACGTTGAAGCCGAAATGCGGGAAGCGGCGATCGTCGGCCTCGAACGCCGCGTAGGTGCCGTTGTGGCCGTTGGCGTGGCCTTGGGCCTCGCTGAGGTTCATCACGAACCATCCGTCCGTGACGGGCACCAGCCCGCCCTCCTGGCGCTCGAGCTCGGCTTCGGGGACTCCCATGCACCCGATTCTGCCGGACCGCGCGGCGCATCGCGTGCCCCCGGGCCGGGTACGGTCTCCGGTATGGCCACCAACCACCTGCGCGAGATCGCCGAACAGGGCCAGGCGGTCTGGCTCGACAACATCTCGCGCTCACTGATCGAGGACGGCGAGCTGGAGCGCCTCGTGCGCGAGGACGGGCTCTCCGGCGTCACCTCGAACCCCACCATCTTCGAGAAGGCGATCACCGGCTCGGATCGCTACGACGAGGCGCTGGAGGCGGCCGCCCGCAGGGGCCTCGACGCCCGCGCCACGTTCTTCGAGCTCGGCTTTCGCGACATCCGCGATGGCGCCGACATCCTGCGCGGCGTCTTCGACGACACCAAGGGCCAGGACGGCTACGTCTCCTTCGAGCTGCCGCCCGACCTCGCCGGCGATGCCGACGGCTCCGTCGAGCAGGCGAAGGTCATCCGCGCGAAGATCGATCGCCCGAACGTCTTGATCAAGGTCCCCGGGACCGAGGCCGGCGTGCAGGCGTTCGAGCGGCTGACGGCCGACGGCGTCTCCGTCAACGTCACGCTGCTGTTCGACGTCGGCCGCTACGAGGACATCGCCGAGGCCTACATCTCAGGGCTCGAGCGCCGGCTGGAGGCGGGCGAGAAGATCGACCGGATCGCCTCCGTGGCGAGCTTCTTCGTCTCACGCGTCGACGGCAAGATCGACCCCAAGCTCGACGAGCTGGGTCGTGAGGACCTCAAGGGCAAGGCGGCGATCGCCAACGCGCGCATCGCCTACGAGTCCTTCCGGCGGATCTTCTCGGGCGAGCGCTGGGAGCGCCTGGCCGCCGAGGGCGCCAACGTCCAGCGGCCGCTGTGGGCGTCCACGTCGACGAAGAACCCGGACTACCCGGACACGCTGTACGTGGACGAGCTGATCGGCCCCGACACCGTCAACACGATGCCCGACGCCACGCTCGAGGCCGCCCGCGACCACGCCCACGTCGCCCGCACGGTCGACAAGGACGTCGAGGGCGCGCACCGCCTGATGGACGAGCTGCGCGAGATCGGCGTCGACGTCGAACACATCGTCAAGGTCGAGCTCGTCGAGGAGGGCGTCGCGTCGTTCGCGAAGTCCTTCGACTCGCTGATCGACTCGATCTCGGAGAAGGCGAGCGCCGTCGCGACCTGAATCGCCTGCCAGGCGGCGCGCTACGCGCTACGCGGCGCGCTCATCCACCGGGGTGAGCGCGTCATCGCGCGCGGCCACGATCTCGAGCACGCCGTCGAGGCCGGTGATCTTGAACGTGTTCAGGACCGCCTTCACGTCGCACGCGATGACGAGCCGGCCGTCGCGCGCGGTGAGGCGCCGGTGGGCCGAGATCAGCACCCCGAGCGACGACGAGTCGATGAACGTCGTCGCGCCGAGGTCGACGATCACGAGATCGCGGCCCGCGTCGATCGCCGCCGAGATCCGCTCCTTGAACTCCGGAGCCGTGAAGATGTCGATCTCGCCGCGGACGGCCACCACCTGCGTGGTGTCGTCCACCTGCTCGTCCCAGACGGAGAAGTCGATCGCCATGACCTGGTGTCGTTACCCGGCGTATGCCAGGCGCACACGCAGGTACTCGTCGCCGGACTCCGCGGTGTCCACGTGCACCTCGTCGGCGAGCTTGAGGATCACGCTGCCGACGTCGGGCACCGCCGTCTCCCCGAGCAGCGCGCTCGCGCCGCCGGGCCGCAGCGGACCGACGCGCAGCCACAGCGTGCGGTCGCCCGGCGCGAGCTGGACGTGGACGGACTCGGGCGCGTAGCCCGACGCGCGGGACGCGATCACGTCGGCGACGAGGACGGCGTCGTCGAGGCGGTCCAGCGGCAGGTCGGCGCGGGCGGCGAGCATCCCGACCACGCGCCGCAGCACGGGGCCGACGAGCGGGCCGGCGGCGATGGAGAGCTCGGTATCGGCGCCCGGAACCGGGGCCGCGCCGTCCGCGCCGGAGGAGGAAGGGTCGGTGAGGTCGCTCACGCGCCGGGAAGACTACCGGCGGGGCGGAACTGCATGCTGACCCGGCTGCCGCGGTCCGGCTCGTGCTCGATCTCGAGCTGTGTGGTCAGCGCGGCGATCAGCGGGAGACCGAGCCCGGGGCCATCGCTGGCCGGGTTCGGGCGGATTCCGTGGCCGTGGTCGATGACCACGACGGCCAGGCACTCGCCGTCAGCGGGCTCCACGTAGACCTCCAGCGGGCCCTCGCGCCCGGAGTAGGCGTGGCGCACGACGTTCGTGCACGCCTCGGTGACCGCAAGCTTGATGTCCTCGATCAGCGCCCGCGGCAGTCCCAGCCCCTCCGCCAGCGCCGCAACCACCCGCCGGACCAGCACGACGTTCTCGGCGCGTGCGGGCAGGGTCAGCCGGATATCGCAGGTCGCGTCGCGCTGCATGCGTGTGTTGGGCGTACCCGAGCCGGTGCGCGCAGGAAACCAATGGGACGCACGGCCCAGGGGCGGACGTCGCATCACGGACACTCGCTAGGATCGGCCGCCTCGATGGCCAATCCCGAAGCTCGCGAGCCGCGCCTGGAGCGCGTCGACGGCCTCGCCGAGGGCGTCGTGGTCCTGGCGCTGTCCGGGGAGCTCGACATCGCGGCCGGCCCGCGCTTCCGCGAGCTCGTCCAGGCGGCGGCGCAGGAAGCGCCTGACATGGTGGTGATCGACCTCGAAGAGGTCGGCTTCATGGACTCGACGATGCTGCGCGAGTTGCTACGCGCCCATCGCGAGGTCGCCGAGGCCGGCGGTCGCATGGTCGTCGCCGCGCCGCAGTCCAGCGTGCAGCGCCTGCTGGAGCTGACCGGCACCGCCGACGTCTTCGCCGTCGCAGCATCGCGCGACGAGGCATTGACGTCACAAAGCTGACAACTCGGCCGCGCCCGCGTAGGATTCCGGACGCATGACGCTCGACCAGCAGAGGACCCCACCGATGGGGGAGCTCGCCCTCTCCGGACCGATCGCCGCCGATATCTCCAATGCCGTCGTCCGGCTCGTCCGCGAGCACTTCGGCAAGGGGCCGACGCAGGCGAAGACGCTGCTGCACGACGACGCGGTGGTGACGATCCTGCGCGGCGGCTTCACGCATGCCGAGAAGACGCTCTACAAGGCCGGGCGCGCCGACGTCGTCGACCAGGGCCGGCGGGCGATGCAGAGCGTCTTCGAGCGCGAGATGCGCGCGGAGATCGAGCGTCTGACCGGCCGCCGGGTGACCGCCTTCCTGAGCGCGAACCACCACGATCCGGACGCGAGCGTGGAGATCTTCCTGCTCGACACGCCGGACGACGGCGACCGGGAGAGCCCGGTCGCCGCCGTCGCTTAGCGCCTCAGGATCCGCAGCCGGCTAGGCCGCGGGGCGCGCCTGGTTCTGAAGCTCCTCGATCGTGCGGCGAAGGAGCCGGGACACGTGCATCTGGGAGATCCCGAGCCGCTCGCCGATCTCCGACTGGGTGAGGTCGCCGCCGAAGCGCAGCGCGAGGATCTTGCGCTCGCGCTCGGGCAGGCCGCGCACGAGGTTGCCGATCGTGACCGCCTCGTCGGTGCGCTCGTAGCCGGGGTCGATGTCGCCGATCCTGGCGAGCGGGATGTCGTCCTCGTCGTCGTCGGCCGAGGACGGGCGGTCGAGCGATGCCGGCCGCATGGCGCGCAGCGCCTCGCGCGCCTCGAGCACCTCCTCGACGTCGCGCCCGAGCGTCTCCGCGAGCTGCTGAGGCGTCGGCGGGCGGCCGGTCTCGGTCGTCATCGCGTCGGCCTTGCGCTGGACCGCGAGCGCGAGCTCCTGCAGGTCGCGCGGCACGCGCACGGCCCAGCCCTTGTCGCGGAAGTGGCGACGCAGCTCGCCGACGATCGTCGGCACGGCGAATGACGCGAACGCCGACCCGCGATCGGGGTCGAAGCCGCGGATCGCCTTCAGGAGGCCCAGCGCCGCGACCTGCTCGAGGTCCTCCAGCGGCTCCTCGCCGCGGTGGTATCGCCGGGCGAGGCTCTTGGCCAGCGGCATGAACGCCTCGACCGTCTGCCGCCGCACGTGCGGGGACGGGTCCTGCTGGCAGCGGCGGATCAGCTCCCGGTCCTCGCGGTCGCGCGCGGCGCGGCCGGCGACGCCCGCGGCGGCGAGCCGGCCGCGGCGGACGGGAGCTTCGATGACATGGTGATCTGCGGGCGTATGCCCAGGGGCAGTGGTCGGGGGCATGCAACCTCCAGCGCGACAACATTCGTGACAGGAACAGCCCGGTCGTGAAGACCTGGGCCGGAGAGGGCTCCCACGCGCCTCCCAGCCGTGCTGACGGGCGCGCGATATCCGACTCCTCGTACTGCCATCGGCCCCACCCGAGCGGTGCGGCGCTGGCGTTAGCACAATCATCCCCGTGCGCGCGCCGCGATAAACCCCCTCAGCGGTCCGTTGAAGGTCGTTTTGGCGCCCGGACGGTCAGCTGCCGCGCGGTCGTGTGACGGGTCCTGCCTCGATGGTCGGCTCGCCCTCGGCCTCGCCGCCGACCGGGTCGCGCTTGAAGCGCGCGGCCCCGGCGGTCCGCTCGCCGGTGGCGCCGCCCTGCTGGTCGTTGGGGGTGACCGTGCGGCCGTCGTCCTGCTCGCCGGCATGCTGGCCGGTGTCGCCGGCCGGCGTGTCGTCGTCGGAGGCAAACGGGGCGGCGTCCTTGGTGGACGCGCCCACCAGGAACATCACACCGGCGCCGACCACCAGGAGTACGAGGATGCCGATCGCGACGTAGATCATGGTCGGGGACTACCGCGGGCGTTTCGTCCGCACGCATGCCCGGCTAGGACGCTGACATGATCGCCATCCTCGACGTCGACGGGACCCTCGTGGACTCGAACTACTTCCACGCCATCGCCTGGTACCGCGCGTTCCGGCGCTCCGACGTCACGCTGCCGCTGGTCGACCTGCACCGGCATATGGGGATGGGCGGTGACCAGCTCGTCGCCGACGTCGCCGGCGAGGACTTCGAGCGCGAGCACGGCGACGAGGTCCGTGCCGCCGAGACGGACGAGTACGGGAAGCTGATCGGCGAGGTCGCAGTGCTCGAAGGCGCCCCGGAGCTGATCGAGGCGCTGCGCTCGCGCGGCGACACCGTGGTCCTCGCCTCTTCGGCCAAGCGGGAGGAGGTCGAGCACTACCTCGGGCTGCTCGGCGTCGAGGGGCTCGACTACACGACCGCTGCGGACGTGGAGCGGACGAAGCCGGCCCCGGATCTGGTCGAGGCCGCGCTCAAGAAGGCCGGCGGCGGCGAGGGCGACGACGCGTTGATGCTCGGGGACTCGACGTACGACTGCCAGGCCGCCGGCCGCGCGGGCGTGCCCGTGATCGGCCTGCTGACCGGCGGCTTCAGCGAGCAGGAACTGCGCGAGGCCGGAGCCGTGGAGGTGCACCGCCATCTGCCTGACGTCCTGGCGGCGATCGCGTCAGGCACGCGATGACCGGCCTCAGATCTTGCGCAGCCCGAGGACGGCGATGTCGTCGCGCGGCTCGCGGGGGAGCGGCCCGAGCGCGGCGGCCGTCAACCGCTGCACCAGGGGGTCGACGGCGCCGCCGGCGCCCGCGTGGGCCTCGCGCAGGGCGGCGTCCACATCGCCCGGCGACCAGACGCGCTGCGGGGCGCCCGCCTCGGTCAGGCCGTCCGTGAAGAGCACCAGCGCGTCCCCCGAGGCGAGCGTCGCCACGTGCTCGCTGGTCTGGATGTCCGGCGTGACGCCGATCAGCGTCCCCGCCGAGCCGAGCTGCTCCACCGACCCGTCCACGCGCACGACGCGCGGGAGCGGGTGCCCGCCGCTGGCGGCAGTCGCCCGCAGCTCGCCGCCGTCGGGGTCCAGGTCGAGTCGCACGATCACGAGCGTGCAGAAGCGCGTGAGGTCGTGCTCCTGGCTGAGCATCGCCTCGTTGAGCCAGCGCAGGATCATCGATGGCGAGCGCCTCCGGACCGCCGCGGCGCGCACCGTGTAGCGGACCAGGCCGGTCGTCGCGGCCGCCTCGGAGCCCTTGCCGCACACATCGCCGATGACCGCGAACCACTCGTCGGCCGACGTCGAGAACAGGTCGTAGAAGTCGCCGCCGACCTCGATCGCGTCGCCCGCGGCGCGGAAGACGGCCGCGCACTCGACGCCGGTGACCTCCGGCAGCACGGGCGGCAGCAGCGACGCCTGGAGCGTGTGGGCGATCGCGGAGCGCTGCTCGTACAGGCGCGCGGTCTCGACGGCGGTCGCCGCGCGGGTGGCCAGGTCGGTCGCGACGGCGAGGTCCTCGTCGTCGTAGCGGTGCCCCGATTCGGCCGTGATCAGCGTGATGGCGCCGAGCACGGTGTCGCGCAGCGCCATCGGGACCACCATCGCCGAGCGCATCCCGACCTGCTCGATCAGGCGCAGGTGCTCGGCATCGACGGCGCCGGCGGCGAGCAGCTCGTGCGCGATCTCGCGGTACAGCTCGGGCGCGCCGGTACGCAGGACCTGCGGTGAGCCCGTCGGCGCATCCTTGGCCGGCGGGTAGCGCAGTGCCAGCTCCTCCGCCAACGCGAGCCGGGACGGGTCGGCGTGCTGGACCACCACCCGTTTGAAGCCGTCGTCGGACGCGAGGTCGATCACGCACCAGTCGGCGATCCCGCGCACCGCGAGCGCCGCCACCTGCTGCAGCGTCGCCGCGTAGTCCAGCGAGCCCGCGAGCAGGCGGCTCGCCTCGGCCAGGAACGTCTGCGACTGCGCGGCGCGGGTGAGCTCGGTGAGGTCCTCGATGACCGTGATCGCCAGCCGCACCGAGCCGTCGGCGCGCCGCAGCGGCCGCGCCTGCATGCGCGCCCAGCGGCGGGTGCCGTCTGCCGTCGTGATGCGGACGCTGAGCGGCTCGACGTCCTCTCCGCGCAGCAGCCGGCGGCCGGGCAGGCCCTCCACCGGGACCGGCCGGCCGTCGCGGTCGCGGAAGTCGGCCAGGCGGCGCAGCGCGTCCACGCCGCCGGCGTAGACGTCGGCGGCGGTCCCGAGCCCGACCAACTCGACCGCCGCCTGGTTGGCG
>JAXDHL010000079.1:0-10982 GCA_034664525.1 Solirubrobacteraceae bacterium | reverse complement strand
AGCCGGACCTCAACTACGACAACCCGAAGGTCCACGAGGCGATGCTCGACGCGCTGCGCTTCTGGCTCGACCTCGGCCTGGACGGCTTCCGGCTGGATGCGGTGCCCTACCTCTACGAGCGCGAGGGGACCAACTGCGAGAACCTCGACGAGACGCACGCGTTCCTGAGAAAGGTGCGCAAGGTCGTCGACGAGGAGTACCCCGACAAGGTGCTGCTCGCCGAGGCCAACCAGTGGCCCGAGGACGTGGTGGACTACTTCGGCGAGGGCGACGAGTGCCACATGGCATTCCACTTCCCGGTCATGCCGCGCATGTTCATGTCGCTGCGCCGTGAGGACGCGACGCCGATCTACGAGATCCTCGCCAACACGCCGCTGATCCCCGACAACTGCCAGTGGGGGCTGTTCCTGCGCAACCATGACGAGCTGACGCTCGAGATGGTCACGGACGAGGAGCGCGACTACATGTACTCCGAGTACGCGAAGGACCCGCGGATGAAGATCAACGTGGGCATCCGCCGCCGGCTCGCCCCGCTGCTCGACAACGGCCGCGACGACATCGAGCTGCTGCACGCGATCATGTTCAGCCTGCCGGGTTCGCCCGTCCTGTACTACGGCGACGAGATCGCGATGGGCGACAACATCTTCCTCGGCGACCGCGACGGCGTCCGCACGCCGATGCAGTGGACCCCGGATCGCAACGGCGGCTTCTCGCGCGCCGACTTCGCGCAGCTGTACGCACCACCGCTGATGGACCCGGTCTACGGCTATCAGGCGGTCAACATCGAGGCGCAGCTGCGCACGCCCTCCTCGCTGCTGCGCTGGCTGCGCCGCTTCATCGCGATGCGCAAGGAGCATCCGGTGTTCGGCATGGGGAGCTACGAGCCGCTGAAGACCGACAACCACCGGATCTTCGCCCACGTGCGGCGCTACGAGGACGACATCGCGCTGTGCGTGCACAACATGGCCCGCTCCGCGCAGGCGGTGCAGCTGGACCTGTCGGAGTTTGAGGGCCGCTACCCCGAGGAGATGTTCGGGCGCACGCGCTTCCCGCAGATCGGCGAGCTGAACTACCTGCTGACGCTCGCGCCGCGCAGCTTCTTCTGGTTCCTGCTCAAGCAGGGGGACGAGGCCCGTGGCTGACCCCGCGACCCTGCTGCGAGCGATCGACGGCGAGCGCCTGGGCGAGTGGCTGCGCGAGCGGCGCTGGTTCGGCGCCAAGGCGGCCGACCTCTCGCACTTCGGCGTGCTCGACATCGTCCCGCTGCGGGACACGCCGCCGCCGCTGAGCTGCGCGCTCGTCGAGGCCCGTTACAACTCGGGCATCCACGACCTCTACCAGCTGCTCGTGAGCGTCCGCAGCAGCGCCGCGGGGGCGGAGGCGCCGCCGAACGGCGAGGTCATCGGCGAGTCCGACGGCACCGAGGTCTTCGATGCCCTGGCCGACCCGGCCGAGGCCGCGGTGCTCGCCGGGCTGATGGAGCGCTCGGCGACGATCGACGCCGCCGAGGGCACGGTGTCGTTCCACTGGACGGGCGTGCTGCCGCGGCTGTCGGAGAAGCCGGTCGTGCGCCCGATGGGCGCCGAGCAGTCCAACTCGACGATCGTGCTCGACGAGGCGCTGGCGCTGAAGGTCTTCCGCCGGCTGCTGCCCGGGGACAACCCGGAGCTCGAGATGCTCCGCTTCCTGTCCTCGCACGGGTTCGAGAACATCGCCGCGCTGGCCGGCTGGTACGAGATCAAGGGCGAGCGCCTGCAGGCGACGCTCGGGATCCTCCAGCGCTTCGTCAAGGACGGCCGCGACGGATGGGAGTTCGCGCTCGCCGAGCCGGCTGCGTTCCTCGAGCGCGCCCGCGACCTCGGCGACGTCACGGGCCGGCTGCACACCGTGCTCGGCTCGGACGGCCTGGATCCGGACTTCGCGCCCGAGGAGCCGGGCGACGAGGCGCTCGGGCTGGTCGTCGCGACGATCGACGAGGAGATCGAGCGGGCGTTCATCGAGCTCCCGCAAGACCACCCGGCGGTGGCGCCGATCGTCGGCCGCGGCGAAGAGGTGCGCGACCGGCTGCGGATGCTCGGCCACCAGAGCGCGGGCGGCCGGCTGATCCGCCACCACGGCGACTACCACCTGGGCCAGACCCTGCTCGACCCGAGCGGCTGGGTGATCCTCGACTTCGAGGGAGAGCCGGCGCGCTCGTTGCCCGAGCGCCGGCGCAAGCGCTCCCCGCTGCGCGACGTCGCCGGCATGCTGCGCTCGTTCGCCTACGCGGCGTCGGGCATGGAGCTGCTGCACGACCGGGCCGCCCCCGACGGCTGGGAGCGGTTCGCCCGCAGCGCCTTCCTGGCCGGCTACCTGGAGGCGGTCGAGCCCGCCCTGCTTCCGGCCGGCGAGGCCGCGATCTCCAAGCTGCTGGCGATCTACGAGCTCGAGAAGGCGGTCTACGAGCTGCGCTACGAGCTCAACAACCGCCCCGACTGGGTGGGAATCCCGGTTGCCGCGATCGTGCGCCTGATCGAGTCGCCGGTCGACTGATCCAGCCCCGGGAAAAAGGGGACAGACCCCTTTTTCCCGGCTGTCGACGGCCGCGGTGTTTCGGCGCGCCCAACATGGATAAGACTCCGGTGTGATGAGCGATCTCGACCAGCTGGTCGAAGGACGACTGGCCGACCCCCACTCCGTGCTCGGGGCCCACCGCCGGGACGGCGCCGTGGTCGTCCGCGCGTACCGCCCGGCCGCCGACAAGGTGACCGTCAAGCCCGCCGGCGGCAAGCCGGTCGCCGCGAAATGCGTCCATCCGGGCGGGGTCTTCGAGGCCGAGGTCCCCAACGCCGACGTGCCGCTGGCCTACGAGCTGGAGGTCGCCTATCCCGACGGCAACACCTTCACGCTGCGCGACCCGTATGCGTTCCTGCCGACGCTCGGCGAGCTCGACACCTACCTCGCCGCCGAGGGCCGGCACGAGGCGCTGTACGACAAGATGGGCGCCCACCTCACCGAGATCGACGGCGTCGGCGGCGTCGCCTTCGCGGTCTGGGCACCGTCGGCCCGCTCCGTGTCGGTCGTCGGTGACTTCAACTCCTGGGACGGCCGGCTGCACCCGATGCGCACGCTCGGCCCGTCGGGCATCTGGGAGCTGTTCGTCCCTGACGTGTCCGAGGGCACCCGCTACAAGTTCGAGATCCGCACCCCCGAGGGCGAGCTGCGGCTGAAAGCCGACCCGTGGGCGCAGGAGACCGAGCTCCCGCCGCAGACGTCGTCGGTCGTCCACCGGCCCCGCCACGAGTGGTCCGACGACGCGTGGATGACCACGCGCGCCGAGCGCGACCAGCTCGCCCAGCCGATGTCGATCTACGAGGTCCACCTCGGCTCGTGGCGGCTGAACCCGCTCGAGGGCAACCGCTCGCTCACGTACTCCGAGCTCGCCGACGAGCTGTCCGCCTACGTGAAGGACATGGGCTTCACGCACGTCGAGCTGCTGCCGGTGATGGGACACCCGTTCGCCGGGTCCTGGGGCTACCAGGTGACCTCGTACTTCGCCCCGACGCCGCGCTTCGGGACGCCGGACGAGCTCAAGGAGTTCGTCGACCGGCTGCACCAGAACGACGTCGGCGTGATCATGGACTGGGTCCCGGCGCACTTCCCGCGCGACGACTGGGCGCTCGCGCGCTTCGACGGCACGGCGCTCTACGAGCACGCCGACCCGCGCCGCGGCGCGCACCCGGAGTGGGGGACGCTCGAGTTCAACTTCGGCCGCAACGAGGTCCGCAACTTCCTCGTGTCGAGCGGCCTGTACTGGCTGGACCGCTACCACGCCGACGGGCTGCGCGTGGACGCGGTGGCCTCGATGCTCTACCTCGACTACTCGCGCGAGGAAGGGGAGTGGGTCCCGAACCAGTTCGGCGGCAACGAGGACCTCGAGGCGGTGCAGTTCCTCAAGCAGCTCAACGAGACCGTCTACGGCCGCCAGCCCGGGACGATGAGCGCCGCGGAGGAGTCCACCGCGTGGCCGGGCGTCTCGCGGCCGACCTACCTCGGCGGCCTCGGCTTCGGCTTCAAGTGGAACATGGGCTGGATGCACGACACCCTGGCCTACTTCCAGGAGGATCCGGTCTACCGGCGCTGGCACCACCACGAGCTGACGTTCTCGCTCGTCTACGCCTTCACCGAGAACTTCATCCTGCCGCTGTCGCACGACGAGGTCGTGCACGGCAAGGGGTCGCTCTACACGAAGATGCCGGGCGATCACTGGCAGAAGCACGCGAACCTGCGCACGCTGTACGCCTACATGTGGGCGCATCCCGGCAAGAAGCTGCTGTTCATGGGGCAGGAGTTCGCCCAGGAGCAGGAGTGGAGCGCCGAGCGGTCGCTGGACTGGCACCTGCTCGGTGACCGCGACAAGTCCGGCGTGCAGTCGCTCGTGCGCGACCTCAACCACGTCTACAAGGACCGGCCGGCCCTGTGGGAGAACGATTTCGAGGGGTCCGGCTTCTACTGGCTGGAGCCCAACGACGCCGAGAACTCCGTGGTGGCGTTCGCACGCACGTCGAAGGACCTCTCCGACATCGTCGCGTGCTGTCTGAACCTCACGCCGGTGGCGCGCTCGTCCTACCGGATCGGGCTCCCGCGGTCGGGCCGCTGGGTCGAGGCGATCAACACCGACGCCGAGATCTACGGCGGCTCGAACGTGGGCAACCTCGGCGGAGTGACCGCCGAGCCGATCCCGTGGGGTGGCCAGCCGTTCTCCGCCGAGGTCACGCTCCCGCCGCTCGGCGGGCTGTGGCTCGTGCCCGAGGGCTCTAGAGCTTGAACGCCTTCAGGAAGGCCTTGTAGAGCGCCTTGTAGCCGGCGGTCGTGGGGTGGATGTTGCCCTGCGGCGCCGGCAGGCACATCTGCGTGAACGTGCACACCTCCGCGACCGCGGTCGGCACGCTCTGGCCGTCGAACGTGGTCGTGGTGGCCAGGTTGCCGGAGTCGAACGCCTTGTAGCCGTCGGCGATCAGGAGCTTCGAGCCCTTGGCGGCCGCGCGGATGTCCGTGTTGACGGCCTGGGCCAGGCCGTCGGACGCGAGTGCGAGCGAGCGGGAGTCCGTGCCGCGCAGGTAGAACTGCAGGTACGGGTTGTAGAGCGCGAGCTCGGCGATCGGGACGTTCTTGCCGGCCGCCTTGCGCAGCGCCGCGAAGATCTTCGGCAGGTCCTGCTTGAGCGTCGCCTGGCCGGCCGAGACGCAGGTGAGGTCGACGGCGCCGTTGGGGGTGCACTTGGTGAAGTTGTTGGCGCCGATCGCCAGCGTCACGTACTTGACGTGGCCCTTGTGCGCCTTGAGGAACGCGACTGCGCGCTTGAGCTGGGAGGTCGCGTCGGCCGGCTTGCGCACGACCGGGCAGCCGCCGGCCTGGAACGTGGTGGTGTCCTCGCCGGGACAGCCGAGCGCTTGAAGCTTGAGCTTGGGGGTCGACTTGCGCGCCGTGTTGAACAGCCGGTGCGTGTAGTCGCTCTTCGAGTACACGACCGCGCCGGTCGCGTCCTTCTGGTAGCCCGTGGCGAGCGAGTCGCCGAGGGAGAGGTAGTACGAGGTCGTCGTCTTCTTCTGAGCCGCGTTCGCCGCGGCGGCGCCCGGGCCGATGGCGGCGACCAGGAGCATCAGGAGGAACAGGGGGAGCTTCCGCATAACTGGAACCTAGGGGTTCCATAAGGGTCATTCCGAATGGTGGGGCCGTGCCCGGCACGCCACCATCGTCGACATGACGCCCCAGGACCCCGAACCCCAGCCGCCCCGCCGCCTCACTCGCACCACCACGGATCGCATGCTCGGCGGCGTCGCCGCCGGCATCGCCCGCCATTTCGACCTCGATCCGGCGCTGGTGCGGATCGCCTTCGTCGTGCTGGCGCTGTTCGGCGGGTCGGGGGTCGCCGTCTACCTGATCCTGTGGCTGATGCTTCCCACGGACGAGTCGCCCGCGCGGATCAGGACCGACTCGCCGACGAGCCACAAGATCGCGCTCGGGATGCTCGTGCTGCTGGCCGTCGTCTCGCTCCCGTTCACCGGGCACGCGTTCCTGGCCGCCGGGCCCGCTGTGCTGATCGTCGCCGTCATCGGCGCGCTCGGCGTGCTGCTGTGGCGCGCCCTGGGCGGCCAGGGCTCTTCGACGCTCACCCGCCTCGCGCTGGGCATCCTCGCGATCACCGGTGCCGTCGTGCTCGGCCTCGGCGCGGGCCTCGCGGCGGCGCTCGGCGGTGGCACGGTCGTCGCGGTGATCGTCATCGCCACGGGCGTGGCGCTCGTGATCGGCGGCTTCATGGGCGGCGCGCGCTGGCTGATCGTGCCCGCCGTCGTGATGGCGATCCCGCTCGCCGTCGTCTCGGCGGCCGACCTCGACCTCACCGGCGGCGTCGGCAAGCGCGACTACCGTCCGTCCTCGATGGCCGACCTGCGGTCCAGCTACCGCCTCGGCGCGGGCGAGTTGCGACTCGACCTGCGCGACGTCGGCCTGCCCGCCGGCACGACGGCGCTGAAGCTCCACGTCGGCGCCGGCCGCATCGAGCTCACCGTCCCGGACTCGGTCTGCGTGCAATCCGACGTGCGGGTCGGCGCCGGCGAGGTCGACCGCTTCGACCGCATCGACAGCGGGCTCGACGTGCGCGTCGGGCAGCACCCGCGGCCGGCGGGCGACGCCTCGCTGCTCGTCGTGAACGCCCACGTCGGCGCCGGCCAGGTGCAGATCGACCACCAGCCGAGCGGCGCGTTCCCACGCGCGCTGCTGCCCCCGGGGCAGTCGTCGCAGGCGGCGTGCGTGGCCTGATGCGGCGGTTCGACCTCGTCTCCGTGGTCGCCGGCGTGGCGGTCGCCGGGCTCGGGCTGCTGCTGCTGCTCGACCGGACCGGCGTGCTGAACCTGCGCTTCGACTACGCGGCGCCGGCCGTCCTCGCGGTGGTCGGCGCCGTGCTGCTGGTCATGGGGCTGGCGCGTGACTGAGCCCGGCCCGCTGCGCCGCCGGCCGGAGCAGGCGATCGTGGCCGGCGTGTGCGCCGGGCTCGCCGAGCGGCTCGGCGTCGACGTGCTCGTGCCGCGCGTCTTGTTCGTGCTCGTCACGGTCGTCGGCGGCGCGGGCCTCGGGCTCTACGCCCTGCTCTGGTGGCTGCTGCCGACGAGCGGGGGCGAGCGCCGGCTGGCGCTGCCGGGCGGGGTCAAGAGCGTGCAGGCCGCGGCGGGGATCGGGCTGCTGATGCTGGCGCTGCTGCTCCTGCTGCGCGACTGGGGGCTGTGGTTCGGTGACGCGACGGTCTGGCCGACCGTGCTCGTGGTGTCCGGCGCGGCGCTGCTGTGGCGACAGTCGCAGGCGCGCCCGGCGCCGCAGGTGGCCACCGAGGCCGGCGCGCGCGAGCGGCGGCCGGTGACGTTGCCGCGGCTCGGCGGGCGGGCGCCGCTCGGCGCCGCGCTGATCGTCGGCGGCGGGCTCGTGTTCCTGTGGCTCAACGACGCGCTGCGGCCCGCGCGCGACGTGATCCTCGCCGTCGTCGTCGTGGTGGTCGCGGCGGCGCTCATCCTCGCGCCGCTGTGGCTGCGGCTCGTGCGCGGCCTCTCGGCCGAGCGGTCCGAGCGCATCCGCTCCCAGGAGCGCGCCGAGGTGGCGGCCCATCTGCACGACTCGGTCCTGCAGACGCTCGTCCTCATGCAGCGACGGGCCGACGACCCGCGCGCGGTCGCCGCGCTCGCGCGCCGGCAGGAGCGCGAGCTGCGCTCGTGGATCAACGGCGACGGCGCGGGCCGCCCGGCGACGCTGGCCGCGGCCCTGGCCCGGGCGGCGGCCGACGTCGAGGACGACCACGGCGCGGCGGTCGAGGTCGTCACGGTCGGCGACCGCGCGCTCGACGAGCACACCGAGGCGGTCGCCGCCGCCGCCCGGGAGGCGCTGACCAACGCGGCCAAGTTCGCCGGCGACGGCCCGATCTCGCTCTATGCCGAGATGGGGCCCGAGCGGGTCGAGGTGTTCGTCCGCGACCACGGACCGGGCTTCTCGGTCGACGCGGTGCCGGGCGACCGGCGTGGCGTGCGCGAGTCGATCCTCGGGCGCATGGCGCGCCACGGCGGCCGGGCGGCGATCGCACCGGCACCGGGCGGCGACGGTACCGAGGTGGAGCTGATCCTGTGACCAGCGTCGTCATCGTCGACGACCACGGCCTGTTCCGCGCGGGCGTGCGGGCGGAGCTCGAGGGCCTGGTCGACGTGCTGGCCGACGCGGGCACCGTCGAGACGGGCGTCCGGTGCGTGCTCGAACTGCAGCCGGACGTCGTCCTGCTCGACGTGCACATGCCGGGCGGCGGCGGGCTCGAGGTCCTGCGCCAGGTCGGCGCGTCACGGCCGCAGCAGCGCGTCCTGGCGCTGTCGGTCTCCGATGCGCCCGAGGACGTCATCGCGGTCATCCGCGCCGGCGCCCGCGGCTACGTCACGAAGACGATCTCCGGTCCCGACCTCGCCGACGCCGTGCGCCGGATCGCCGACGGCGACGCGGTCTTCTCGCCGCGGCTGGCCGGCTTCGTGCTCGACGCGTTCGCCGGCAGCGCGCCGGCTCCGTCGGCTCCGGACGCCGAGCTCGACGCGCTGACGCCGCGCGAGCGCGAGATCCTGCAGCACATCGCCCGCGGCTATCTCTACAAGGAGGTCGCGCTGCGGCTGGGCATCTCGGTCAAGACCGTCGAGGCGCACGTGTCGTCGGTCCTGCGCAAGCTCCAGCTGTCCACGCGCCACGAGTTGAGCCGCTGGGCGATGGAGCGCCGGCTGGTCGACTAGAGCGGCGCATCATGGGATAGAACGCGGGGATGCCGAGCGACCGCCTTCCCTGGGAGCGCCGACTGGGCGCGACCCCGATCGCCGGCGGCCGCGTCGAGTTCCGCTGCTGGGCGCCGAACGCGACCGAGGTCGCCGTGCGCGTCAACGGGAGCGACCACCCGATGACCGACGCCGGCCACGGGGTGCGCGAGGCGACCGTCGAGGCGGCCGGCGGCGACGACTACGAGTTCGTGCTCGACGGCACGCCGCTGCCGGACCCCGCCACGCGCTGGCAGCCGGAGAGCCTGCGCGCGCCCAGCCGCGTGGTCGATCCGCGCGAGTTCGAGTGGACCGACGGCGGCTACGACCCGCCGGCGCTCGAGGATCTCGTGCTCTACGAGCTGCACGTCGGGACGTTCTCCGACGACGGTACGTTCGCGGGCGTGATCGGGCATCTGGGCGAGCTGGCGGACCTCGGTGTCAACGCCATCGAGCTGATGCCGGTGGCCGAGTTCCCCGGCGAGCGCGGCTGGGGCTACGACGGCGTCTACATCTCCGCCGCCGAGTCCTCCTACGGCGGCCCGTTCGAGCTCGCGCGCCTGGTCGACGCCGCCCACGCGCACGGGATCGCCGTGATCCTCGACGCCGTCTACAACCACGTCGGGGCGTCCGGCAACACCGCGCTGCAGGCCTACGGGCCCTACCACACGGACAAGTACGGGACGTTCTGGGGCGCGGCGATGAACTTCGACGACGAGGACTCGGGTGCTGTGCGCGAGTGGGTCCTGCAGTCCGCCGAGGGCTGGGTCCGCGACTACCACGTCGACGGGTTGCGCCTCGACGCGATCCACGCGATCTACGACTCGAGCGCCGAGCACCTGGTCGCCGCGATCTCGCGCCGGGTGCACGCCGCCAACCACAACGCGATCGTGATCGCCGAGTCGGGCCTCAACGACCCGAAGGTCGTGCGGCCCGCCTCGCAGGGCGGCTGGGGCTGCGACGCGGCCTGGGCCGACGACTTCCACCACGCGCTGCGCGTCCTGCTCACCGGCGACACCGATGGCTACTACGCGGAGTTCGGCCGCGTCCGCGACCTCGTCAAGGCGTTCCATCGCCCGCACGTGCACGACGGCACGTACTCGAGCTTTCGCAGGCGGCGCTTCGGCGCGCCCGCCGAGGGCTGCTCGCCGGAGCAGTTCGTGGTCTTCAGCGCCAACCACGATCAGGTCGGCAACCGAGCGCTCGGCGACCGGCTGCCGCGCGAGGTCCGCCCGCTCGCCGCGCTGTGCACGCTGCTGTCACCCTTCACGCCGATGATCTTCATGGGCGACGAGTACGGCGAGCGGGCCCCGTTCCAGTTCTTCACCGACCACATCGACGAGGAGATCGCCGTGGCGACTCGAGAGGGGCGCCGGCGAGAGTTCGGCGCGTTCGCCGCGTTCGCGGGAGAGCAGGTGCCGGACCCGCAGGACCCGGCGACGTTCGAGCGCTCGAAGCTCACCCGGGAGGTCGACGAGGAGCTGCTGGCGCTGCACCGCCAGTTGCTCGATGCCCGCCGTGGGCTCCCGGAGGGCGACGCCGTGCCCGCCGGCGACGAGACCGGCCGCTGGCTGCGCGTGCGCCGCGGCGACCAGGTGATGGTGGCGAACTTCGGGGCCGAGGCCGTGACCGTGCCGCTCGAGGCGCCGCCGACCGAGGTCGTCGTCGGCACCCACGTGGCCGACACGCAGCTCGAGGCGCGCGGCGTCCGCCTGCCGCCGCTCGCCGGGGCCCTCGTCAGGTGAGCCGAGAGGTCTGGCCCGGGTGGCCGTTCCCGCTCGGCCCCGCGTGGGACGGCGACGGGACGAACTTCGCGCTGTTCTCCGAGCACGCCACCAAGGTCGAGCTGTGCCTGTTCGACGAGCACGGTGACGAGGAGGCTGTCGAGCTCGCCGACGTGACCGCTCACCACTGGCACGGCTACCTGCCGGGCATCGGTCCCGGGCAGCGCTACGGCTACCGCGTCCACGGGCCCTACGAGCCCAACGCCGGCCACCGCTTCAATCCGGCCAAGCTGCTGATCGATCCGTACGCGAAGGCGGTCGAAGGCCCGATCGACTGGGACGAGGGCAACGTCCACGGCTACGTCCCCAACCCGGACGACGAGGAGGCCGACCTCGAGCTCGACGACGCCGACGACTCGGACGCCGTCCCCAAGGCGCTCGTGGTCGACCA
>JAXDHL010000078.1:0-10978 GCA_034664525.1 Solirubrobacteraceae bacterium | reverse complement strand
TCCTCGACCCGCTTTTGCGGCGCATCGGCTAGCCCTCGGGCGCCGCGGGCGGTGCTAGCGTCCACGGCACAAATGACCGAGCTGCCTGCCGACTACTTCGAGCGCCCGCTTCACGAGGTGGACCCCGAGATCGCCGACGCGCTGGACAAGGAACTGCACCGCCAGCAGCGCACGCTCGAGATGATCGCCTCGGAGAACTTCGTCCCGCTCTCCGTCCTCGAGGCGCACGGCTCGGTCGCCACCAACAAGTACGCCGAGGGCTACCCGGGGAGGCGCTACTACGGCGGCTGCCAGTACGTCGACGTGCTGGAGACGCTCGCGATCGAGCGCGCGAAGGCCCTGTTCGGCGCCGACCACGCCAACGTCCAGCCGCACGCCGGCGCGCAGGCCAACACCAGCGCCTACCACGCCCTGCTGCAGCCGGGCGACACGATCATGGGCCTGTCGCTCCCGCACGGCGGCCACCTCAGCCACGGCATGAAGATCAACGTGTCCGGCAGGCTGTACGACATTGCGCCGTACGAGGTCGACGAGCAGACCTGCCTGATCGACATGGACGAGGTCGAGCGGATCGCCAAGGAGCGGCGGCCGAAGCTGCTGCTCGCCGGCTGGTCGGCATATCCACGCGTCCTCGACTTCCCGCGCTTTCGCGCGATCGCCGACGAGGTCGGCGCGCTGCTGATGGTCGACATGGCGCACTTCGCCGGCCTGGTCGCCGCGGGCATCCATCCGAACCCGGTGCCGTACGCCGACGTGGTGACCACCACGATCCACAAGACGCTCGGCGGCTCGCGCGGCGGCATGATCCTGTGCCGCGAGGAGCACGCCAAGAAGATCAACTCGGCGGTCTTCCCCGGCCAGCAGGGCGGCCCGCTGATGCATATGATCGCCGGCAAGGCGGTCTCGCTGAAGATCGCCGCGACGGAGCAGTTCCGGGAGCGCCAGCGGCGCACCGTCGAGGGCGCGCAGGCGGTCGCCGCCGCGCTGCTGAAGGCGGGCCACGGCGTCAACGTCCTCACCGGCGGCACCGACGTCCACCTCGCCCTGGTGGACCTGCGCGAGTCCGAGCTCGACGGCCAGCAGGCCGAGGACCGCCTGCACGACATCGGGATCACGGTCAACCGCAACGCCGTCCCGTTCGACCCGCGGCCGCCGATGGTCACCTCGGGCCTGCGCGTGGGCACGCCGGCGCTCGCCACCCGCGGCCTGCAGGGCGAGGACTTCGCCGAGGTCGGCCAGGTGCTCGCGACCGCGCTGACCCCCGCGTACGAGACCGAGAAGGCGGAGCTGGCCGAGCGCGTCACGGCGATCGCCGACCGCTACCCGCTGTACGCCCACCTGGGTACCCCCGCCTCGGTCTGAGGCGGGAACCCGCCCGCCGGCGCCGAAAGCGGCGGAACACATGGTCGACGACGCCCTCCTCGGCCTCCTCGTCGCCTTCGCGGTCGCCGCGGGGCTGACCCCGCTCGTGGCCAGGCTGGCCATCCGCGTCGGCGCGGTCGACCAGCCACGGGCGCGCGGACTGGCCGAGAAGGCGACGCCACTGCTCGGCGGCCTGGCGATCTTCGCCGGCGCCGAGGTCGCCGGTCTGCTGTTCCTGCCCCTGGACGACTCCAGGTGGCAGGCGGTGCTGGTCGGCGCGGCGGTGATCACGATCGTCGGCGCGGTCGACGACTGGCGCGCGCTGCCCGCCGCCTGGAAGCTCGCCGGCGAGTTGCTGGCTGCGCTCGTGCTCGTGCTGTCCGGGACCGCGGTGGAGAGCTTCACGCTGCCGTTCATCGGCTCGGTCTCGCTGGGCAGCGCGGGCGAGCCGCTGACGCTGCTCGGCCTGGTGGCGATCATGAACGCGGTCAACTTCACCGACGGCGTCGACGGTCTGGCCGCCGGCGTGTGCGCGATCTCCGCCGCCGCGTTCGCCCCGATCGCGTTCGACCTCGGTCGCGACGACGCCGGCATCCTCGCCTGCATCACCTGCGGCGCCGCGGCCGGCTTCCTGGTGCACAACTTTCACCCGGCATCGGTCTTCATGGGCGACTGCGGGGCGCTGCTGCTCGGCCTGCTGCTCGGCGCCACGATCATCGAGGGCTCGCTGAAGACGAACGCCGTGATCGCCCTGATCGTGCCGCTGTTCGTGCTGGCCGTCCCGTTCATGGACACGACGTTCGTCGTTCTCAAGCGCGTGAAGTACCGCCGCCCCGTCTACCGAGCCGACGCGAACCACTTCCACCACCGCTTCGCGCGCATCGGGTTCTCCCAGCGCCGCACGGTCGCCTACCTGTACGCCTGGACGGCCACGATGGCCGGCCTCGCGGTCGCGCTGCGCTTCGTCCCCTACTCGGATGACCACGGGCACTTCCGCGCGGGCCCGACCGCGCTGATGGCCGGCCTGGTGGTGCTCGCCCTGGCCGCGTCGGTGTACGTCGTCTACACGCTCGAGATCCTCAAGTTCAAGCGCTTCCGGATGCGCGAGGCCGCGCCGGGGACCGCCGAGCACGAGATCGACGCCCAGGTCGAGGAAGAGCTCGAGACGGGCGAGTTCCCGACGATCCGCTAGCCGCAGTCCCGCATCGCGGTACCCGGGTTCGAGCCCGCGGCGCCGGTTGCAGCCCGGCGGCCCGCGCCGTAGCGTCGGCGGCGCGATGACCGTGAAGCACGTCCCCATCTCGCCCCGAACGGGCACCCGCGCCGCGGCCGCCATGGCCGGCGGCGCCGCCATCGCCTGGCCCACCGGCTGAGGCGCTCGACCTCGAGCGCAGACGTCGTGGGCTGCTCCGCCCACGACGAAGGACCACGGTCTCACTCGTGGGCGGCTCCGATCCCCACCACCGCAAGGAGCCCCCCGATGCAGTCCACCCTGAACCGGCCCGTCGCGTTCGCGGTCACCGAGGCTCGCCTGCGCACGGCCCGTGGCCGCGCCCACGCCGCCCGCCACCGCGCCAGGCCCGGGCCCGTCCGCCGCTCGGCCGCCGTGGCCGCCCTGCGCGTCGCGCAGCGGCTGGACGCCGACGCCGCGCGCCGCCCCCGCCTCCCCGCGTAGGCGACGCACCGAAAAAGCGCCCGCGCCCCCGCCCGGTTACCGGGACCGAGGGGCGCGGGCGTTGGGTACCCTGCGGCGCCGGGCAGGATCGCGCCAGCGCGCGCCGAACCTCTCCGATCGCTCCCAGACCGCCCCGCTCCCCGTGCGTCCATCCCTCCTCCTCGCCGGCCTCGTGCTGTCGATCGCCCTCGCCGTGCCGGTCGCCACGGCGGCTCCGGCGCGGGAGCGCAACCTGCCGATCGTCGGCTTCGGCGAGCAGCGGCCCGACGTCTTCTCGAACCCGCACTGGCATGACCTCGATCTCAAGCCGACGCGCTTCGTCGTCGGCTGGGACGCCCTGAGGTTCGGCTGGCAGCGTGCCGAGACCGACGCCTGGGTCCACGCCGCGCTGGCCGCCGGCGCCCGCCCGCTGCTGGCGCTCACCCGCTCGCGCACGGACTCGCGCACCGGGGTCGTCCCGTCCACGAAGGCGTGGCTGAAGCAGTTCAAGGCGTTCCGCGCCCGCTACCCGCAGGTCAAGGACTATCTGGTCTGGAACGAGGCCAACCACTGCTCGCAACCGGTCTGCCACAAGCCCGAGCGCGTGGCCGCCTACTACGACGCCGCGGTCACGGCCTGCCGGCGCTGCAACATCGTCGGCGCCGACGTGCTCGACACCTCGAGCATGGCCTGGTACGTCGAGCACTTCCAGGCCGCGGCCAAGCACCGCGTGCGGCTGTGGGGCCTGCACAACTACGTCGACGCAAACAACCTGCGCACCACCGGGACCCGCCGGCTGCTGCAACTCACCAAGGGGCAGATCTGGTTCACCGAGACCGGCGGCCTCGTGAAGCGCAAGACGACTTCGCCGATCAAGTTCCCGCAGTCTGTCTCGCACGCGGCGAAGGTCACGCGATTCGTGCTCGACCGGCTGGCGAACCTCAGCCCGCGGATCCGGCGCGTCTACCTCTACCACTTCGAGTGGCAGGGGCCGACCGCGAGCTGGGACTCCGGCCTGCTGAGCCCGCACGGCAAGCCGCGCCCCGCCTACACGGTCGTCGCCCGCTGGGCCGTGAGCGCGGCGAAGGCGCGCAAGGCGCGGGCGCGGGCGTCGCGATGAGCCGTGCCGTCGCCGTCGCGGCCGCGCTCGCGCTCGCCGTCCTGGCCGGCGGCTGCGGACACAACGACAGCGTGATCATCCACGGCGGGCAGGTCCCCGGCCAGACGCTGACCGTCTACAGCCTGCTGCCGCGCACGGGGCCCGACGCGGCCGCCGCCCGCGACGCGGTGCTGGGGGAGAAGCTCGCCCTGGAGCAGGCGCACGGCGTGGTCGGCCGGCTCACGATCAACTACGTCGCGCTCGACCTGCCCGCGACCGGCGGGACCGACGCGCTGGCGAACACGGTGCGCGACGCCGTCAGCGACCCGAGCATCGCGGCCGTCATCGGCGACCTGTCCAGCGACACCGCGCGCGTCACCGCGCCGCTGCTCAACGCCGTCGGGATCCTGCACGTGTCGCCGGGCGCCACCTCGGACGCGCTCACCAGCGCCCCGCGGTACGTCCCGTCGGGCAGGCGGACCTTCGTGCCGCTGCTCGCCGGCGACGGGTCGCAGGCGGCCGCGCTGGCACGCGCCGCCGGCGGGCGCCCGGGCGGCGTCGCCGTCGAGGCAACCGCCGGGACGCCGGAGCGCGCGCTCGCCGCCGAGGTGCGGCGCCGTTTGGGGCGGACCGTCGACACCGCACACGCCGGCACGGTGATCGTCCTCGCGCGCGATCCCCAGGACGCGTTCGGGGTCGTCGACTCGGTCCTGCGCGAGAACCGCCGCGCGAACGTCATCCTTCCGCAGGCGCTGTGGGCCTCCAACCTGCCCGACCGGCTGAAGACCCGGCCCCGGGTGTCCTTCCTGACCTCGACCGGCCCCGCGACGCCGGCGCTCGACATGGCGTTCCAGCGCACGTTCGGCACCGCGCCCGGCCCGTACGGGCAGGTCGGCTACGACGCCATGCGCACGGTCCTGGCCGCGATCCGGCGCGCCGGCGCACGCGCCGCC
This sequence comes from Solirubrobacteraceae bacterium, assembly GCA_034664525.1. GTDB lineage: Bacteria > Actinomycetota > Thermoleophilia > Solirubrobacterales > Solirubrobacteraceae > DATLGB01. Next base: position 5,910 of record JAXDHL010000078.1, on the reverse strand, counting down.
ACCCGCGACCAGCTGATCAAGGCCTATCTCGCCGATCCCGCCGCGGGCGCGGCCCGTCGCCCGTGGCGCCTGGCACGCCGGGCGGGCGGCGGGACGCTCTACGAGCCGGTCAGACGTTGACGGTCAGATCGAGCTCGATCGTCTCCACCGCAGCCAGCGCGCGCGAGACCGGGCAGCCCTGCTTGGCGCCCTCGGCGGCCTCGCGCACGGCGGCCTCGTCGGCGCCGGGGGCGTTGACCGTCTGAGTCAGCACGATCCGGTTGATGGTCGGCGTGCCGTCGACCATCTTCAGCGTCACGTTCGCCTCCGTCTCGACGGATTCGGGATCGATCCCGGCCTGGCCGAGCGCGCCCGAGGTGGCCATCGAGAAGCAGGCGGCATGCGCGGCGGCGATGAGCTCCTCGGGATTGGTCCCCTCGCCGTCCTCGAACCGCGACTTGAACGTGTAGTCGCCCTCGAAGGCGCCGTTGCCGAGCCGCACCTTTCCGGCGCCTTCCTTCAGGGCTCCGGTCCAGACGGCGTTCGCGGTGTTGGGCATGCGGGCTCCTTCGTCGAGGTGGTTGCCGGCCTGCGACCCTAGAACCCGTGGCGCACGACCACCACCACGACCACGCCCATGGGCCGTCGGCCGATGCCGATCGTGGCCCGCTCGCGCTCGCCCTCGCGCTGATCGCCGGCTTCATGGTCGTCGAGATCGTCGCCGGCGTCCTCGCCGGCTCGCTCGCCCTGCTCTCCGACGCGGCGCACATGCTCACCGACGCCGGCGCGATCGGCCTCGCGCTCGTCGCCGCCCGGCTGGCCACCCGCCCGCCCGCGGGCGCATTCACGTTCGGCCTGCGCCGCGCTGAGATCCTCAGCGCCCAGGTCAACGGCGCCGTCCTGCTCGCGCTGGCGATCGTGATCGGCGTCGACGCCGTCAGCCGCCTCAGCCATCCGCCGACCGTCGATGGCGGCATCGTGGTGCTCGTCGGCTCCGTCGGCGCCGCGGTCAACGTCGCCGCTGCGGCGGCGCTCGCCCGCGCCGAGCGGCAGTCGCTCAACGTGGCCGGCGCGCGCATGCACGTGCTGACCGACCTCTTCGGCTCGGTCGGCGCGGTCGTCGCCGGCCTGATCGTCCTGACGGCGGGCTTCGATCGCGCCGACCCGATCGCCGCCCTGCTCGTGTCCGCGCTGATGGTGCGCTCGGGCTGGACGCTGCTGCGGGAGTCGGGCCGGGTGCTGCTCGAGGCGGCGCCGCGCGGCTATGACGTGCAGGCGATCGGGCGCGCGCTCGCCGAGCAGCCCGGGGTCGCCGAGGTCCACGACCTGCACGTCTGGGAGGTGACCTCGGGCTTCCCCGCCCTGGCCGCCCACGTGATGGTGCCGTCGGGCGCCGACTGCCACGGCAAACGCCGCGAGCTGCAGGAGCTGTTGCGCACGCGGTTCGGGATCGACCACACCACGCTGCAGGTCGAGCACGAGCCGCAGTCGCGGCTGATGCGCATCGATGACGGCCCGACCGAGTAAACTTACGTGTACGTCAACTGCTGGAAGGAGCGCGATGGGCGTCGCCACCGAGCCCGAGGTCGCACGGCGCCGCTTGCGCGCCGGCGTGGAAGCCGATCACCACCAGTACCGCTGGTGGGCGCTGTCCTGCACGAGCCTCGGGATGTTGCTGGCGGCCCTGAACTCCGGCACGCTCATCATCGCCCTGCCGGACCTCGAGCGCGCGCTCGGCACGAGCCTGCTGACGCTCGTCTGGGTGATCCTCGCCTACATGATCGCCTCGACCGTTCTAGTGGTCACGGCCGGCCGGCTGAGCGACCTGTTCGGCCGCAAGACCGCCTACGTCGGCGGCTTCCTGCTGTTCGCCGCCGCCTCGTTCGGCGCCGGCTTCGCGGGCGACGGCACGCAGCTGATCATCTGGCGCGTCGTGCAGGGCGTCGGCGGCGCCTTCCTGTTCGCCAACGCGTCGGCGATCGTGACCGACGCGTTCCCGCGCGAGCAGCTCGGGGTGGCCATGGGCACCAACACGATGGTCGCCGCCGTCGGCCTCGTGCTCGGCCCGGTGCTGGGCGGCGCGCTGGTGGCGATCTCCTGGCACTGGGTCTTCTGGTTCAACGTGCCGGTTGCGCTGCTCGGCAGCGCGTGGGCGGCCGCGGTCCTGCGCGACCTCGCCCGGCCCGACGCCGTGCGCGGGCTCGACCTGCCCGGTGGCGTGGTCTTCGTCATCGGCCTCACCGGCCTGACGCTCGGCATCTCGAAAGGCGGCCTCACCGGCTGGAGCAGCCCCGTCGTGATCGGCGGGCTGCTCGCCGGCGCCGTGCTGCTACCGCTGTTCGTCGTGATCGAGCGCCACGGCCGCGCCCCGATGCTCGACCTCAAGATCTTCCGCGACCGCCTGTTCGCCGCCGCCACCGCCGCCGCGTTCATCAACGGCCTCGCGCGCTTCGCGCTGATGTTCGTCTTCGTCTTCTACTTCCAGGGCGCGCAGGGGGACGGCGCGGTCGAGGCCGGGATCAAGCTCGCGCCGCTGGCGATCGGGATGCTCGTCTTCGCCCCGATCGCCGGCGTCTGGGCCGACCGCCACGGCTCGCGGTTGCTCTCGGCCGGCGGGATGGGCCTGACCGCCGCCGGCCTGGCGGCCATGACCACGCTGCAGGCCCAGACCCCGTACTGGCAGAGCGCGCTGTGGCTGGCGCTCGTCGGCATCGGCTCGGGGCTGTTCAACAGCCCCAACACCGCGGCCATGATGGGCGCCGTGCCCGCCCACCGGCGCGGCGTCGCGGCCGCCACGCGGACGCTCGCGCAGAACACCGGCGCCGTGATCTCGATCGCGTTCGTGATGGCGCTGGTCACCAACGGCATCGACAAGACCACGCTGTTCAAGATCTTCTCGGGCATCACCAGCGGCCTCTCGCAGGCCACGCTGGACCCGTTCATCGCGAACATGCACACGGCGCTGTGGGTTCTGGCCGCGACGTCGCTGATCGGTGTCATCGTGTGTGCCATGCGGCCGAGTCACCGGGCATGACCCAGGACACGCTGCTGCGGATCGGCGACGTCGCCGAGGCGGTGGGGACGACCACGCGGACGATCCGCTACTACGAGGAGATCGGGCTGCTGCCCGGCTCGGCCGGCCGCGCCGCCGGCGCGCACCGCGCGTTCACCGACGCCGACATCGAGCGTCTGCGCCACATCCTGCGCCTCAAGACGCTGCTCAACGTCTCGCTCGACGACCTGAAGCTGCTCGTCGAGGCCGAGGACGCCCGCGCGGCGCTGCGCGCCGAGTGGCAGGCCGGCGGCGCCGAGGACGGCGACCGGCGGCGCGAGATCCTGACCGAGGCGGTCGGCCACGTCGACCGCCAGCTCGAGCTGGTGCGCGATCGCCGCGCCGAGATCGACCGCCTGCAGGAGGACCTGACCGCCCACCGCGAGCGGCTGATCGGCCGCCTCGAGGGGCGGGCCGGCGCCGGCGTCGCCGGCCGCGATGACGAGCGAAGCGAGGCCGGATGAGGCTGCACTGGTACGGCCAATCCGCGTTCGCCCTCACCGGCGAGCGCCAGACGGTCTTCATCGACCCGTTCGGCGACCTCAGCGGGGGGCCGATGGGCTGGCGCTACCCGCCGATCTCGGGCGCCCGCGCCGATGTGCTGCTCGTCACCCACGAGCACCGCGACCACAACGCCGTCGAGGCGGTCGAGGGCGACCCGCACACGATCCGCGCGAGCGCGGGCACGCACGAGGACACCCCGGTCGGCACGGTCGTCTCGGTCGCCTCCGAGCACGACCCCGAGGCCGGCACCCGGCGCGGGGCCAACACGATCGTCTGCTTCACGCTGGACGGCGTGCGGATCGCGCACTTCGGCGACTTCGGCCAGGCGGCCCTGCGGCCCGAGCAGCAGGCGGCGATCGGCGACGTCGAGCTGCTGTTCCTGCCGGTCGGCGGCGGCCCGACGATCGGCGCCGACGCCGCGCTGGAGCTCGTGGCCCGGTTGCGGCCGCGGCTCGTGGTCCCGATGCACTACCGCACCCCGCAGGTCGACTTCCTCGAGCCGGCGGACGCCTTCCTCGAGCGCACCGGCGGCGAGGTCGTGCGGTGGGAGGCGCCGGAGGGCGAGCTGCCGTCCGGCAGCGGCGCGGTCGTGCCCGCGGCGCCCGCCTAGGAGCTGCACGGGCTGGTGGTTGGCCGTGCGCCGTTTCCGCTGGACGCCGCAGTCCCGGGAGTTCCGGTAATAGCCTCGGAGGGGTGACCCTCGCCCGCCTCAGCGTGCTCGACCAGTCCCCGATCAGCGAGGGGGCGACGGGATCCGACGCGTTGCGCAACACCCTCGACCTCGCCCGCCGCGCCGACGCGCTGGGCTACCACCGCTACTGGCTGGCCGAGCACCACGGCGGCGCGATGCTCGCCGGGCCGGCGCCCGAGGTGCTGATCGGCCCGGTCGCCGCCGCCACGCGGCGCATCCGCGTCGGATCGGGCGGCGTGATGCTGCCGCACTACTCGCCGTTCAAGGTCGCCGAGGCGTTCTCGGTGCTCGCCGGCCTGTTCCCGGAGCGGATCGACCTGGGCCTCGGCCGCGCGGCCGGGACCGACCCGCTGACCGCCTACGCGCTGCAGCGCGACCGCCGGCAGGCGTCGCCCGACGACTTCCCGGCCCAGCTGACCGAACTGCTGGCGTACCTGCGCCGGACGATGCCCGACGACCACCCGTTCCAGCGCCTGCAGGACGCGCTGCCCGGCGGACCCGAGCGGCCGGAGCCGTGGCTGCTCGGCTCGAGCGCGCAGAGCGCGATCTGGGCCGCCCAGCTCGGGCTGCCGTACGCGTTCGCCGACTTCATCAACCGCGACGGCGCCGACATCACCCGCGACTACCGCGAGCGCTTCGAGCCGTCGGAGACGCTGCGCCACCCGCGCACGGCCGTGGCGGTGTGGGCGCTGGCCGCCGACAGCGACGAGGAGGCGCGCCGCCTGGCCGCCTCCAGCCGGATGACGTTGTCAGAGCTCCGACATGGCCGGCTGATCCCGGTCCCGCCCCCGGAGAAGGCGCTGCAGTACCTGCGGGAGCGCGGGTCCGGCGCCGCCTCGCGACGCGCGGTCATCGGCACGCCGGCGGCCGTCCGCGCCGGACTCGAGGAGCTCGCGGACGCCTACGGCGCCGAGGAGGTCATCATCGTCACGATCACGTACGACCACGCCGCCCGCGTGCGCTCGTACGAGCTGATCGCCGAGGCCTTCGGACGGCGCGGGGAGCCGGCGGAGGTTTCCGCGCCGACGAGCGCCCGCTGACGCTGCCTGCTCGAGATGATCGGTGGATCCAGGCTCAGCGCAAGTTCAGCCTTAACAGCGCGTTCACACGACCATGAGGTCGCTGTGAGGGAGGGTCGCCGCGTCGGTCGTCGCCGCGGCGCTGGGCGCCGGTGCGAGCGCGCAAGCGCAGACGCCCGTGAGCGGGCCGTGCGAGGCGGTCAGCCCGTCGCAGGCGCCGTGCACGGCGCAGGAGAAGGCGCTGGAGGCGCCGCAGCTCGACGCATCCGCTCGCGCCCAGGCCGTCGCCGACTACCAGCGCTCCTGGACCCATCGGGCCGTCGCATTCCAGTCGCGGCTCGGCGACCCGCTCGCGCTGACGCAGGCGGCCTGGGTCGGGACCCACAACTCGTTCAACGCCCTCGCGAACGGCTTCACGCTCTCGCACGGCGACTCCAACCAGCAGCTCACCCTGTCCCAGCAGCTCGATGTGGACGTGCGCAGCATCGAACTCGATCTCCACGTCCTGCAGCGCCCGGAGGGACCGACGGTCGTCGTTTGCCACGGCCGCGGCCCCGACGAGCTGGACTTCGGCTGCACGACGGAGCCCACGCTCGCGCAGGTCCTGCCCCAGGTTCGTGACTGGCTGCGCGCGCACCCACGCGAGGTGCTGCTGCTGTACCTGG
>JAXDHL010000077.1:0-2825 GCA_034664525.1 Solirubrobacteraceae bacterium | reverse complement strand
GGCCGTGGGCAGGCCGGCCGCCCGACCGCACCTTCCTAGATCGGCATGCCGCCTGTCCACCTGAAGCGCCGGGCGGGGGACTACCTTCCGTTCGCGATGCCCTCCTGGCCGTTCGCCGTCGCCGCGCTCCCGACCGCGTTCGCGGTGGCCCAGGCCACCGGCGTCCGCCCGATCGGCGGGATCGTGCTCGTGCTGCTGGCCGCCGCCGCGCTGCTCGGCCCGGCGGTGAAGCGCCGCCGCGGGGCGATCTGGCTGGCGGTGCTGCTGGTCTGCTTCGTCGCCTCCCACCTGCTGGCCGACCCGCTGGGGACGTGGGGCGCCGTGGCCCTGGTGACGGCAATCACCGGCGCGGCCGGATTGCTGCTGCTCGACCGTCAAGGTTCGCGCGCGCCGGCCGTTCACTAAGGCCGGATGGACCTGGACCTCGCTGCCCCCGCCACGATCGTCGACGCCCTCGAGGACGTGGTCTTCGCGACCGACGACGAGGGCCGGCTGACCTACCTGAACCCCGCCTGGACGGCGCTCACCGGCCATCTCGTGGCCGACTCGCTGGGCACGCGCCTGGCCGACCATCTCGAGCACGCGCCCGGCGCCGGCGAGACCCGCTGCTTGACCGCCTACGGCGGCGTCCGGTGGGTCCACGTGCGCGCCCGGGTGCGGCCGGAGGGCGGCGGCTGCGGCACGATCGCCGACGTCACCGAGCGCCGCCGCGAGAGCGCCCGGCTGGCCGAGGCGGAGGCGCGCTTCCGCGGCGCGTTCGACCACGCCGCGACGGGGATGGCGATCCTCGCGCCCGACGGCCGGCCGCTGCGCGTCAACCGTGCGCTGTCGGCGCTGGCCGCCCGCACCGTCGACGAGCTGCTCGAGTCCACGGTCGCCGAGATCGCCCACCCGGAAGACCTGCCGGCGCTCGAGTTCGGCTGGGCCCGCCTCGCGGCGGGGGAGGTGAGCGAGCTCGAGCTCGAGCTGCGCCTCGTGCGGCCCGACGGCGACGTCGTCTGGGTGCGCCACTCGGCCGCGTTCGTGCGCGACGAGTCGGGCCGGCCGCTGTACGCGGTGAGCCAGTTGCAGGACGTGACCGCGCAGCGCCGCGCCGCCGAGCGCCTCGCGCGCCGGATCCTGCATGACGCGGGGACGGGCCTGCCGACCGAGCCGCTGTTCCGCGACCGGCTGGCGCAGGCGCTCGCGCGCACGCGCCGCAGCGGACGCCGGGTCGGCGTGCTGCGCTGCACGATCGCGGGCGCGCCGCTCGACCAGGTCGCCGCGCGGATCGTGCCGGTGCTGCGGCCCGGGGACACGGTGGCCCAGATGGGTGAGGACGAGCTCGCGGTGCTGCTCGACGCACTGCGCGACGCGGGCGAGGCGACGCTGGTCGCCGACCGCGTCCAGGCGGCGCTCGAGGGGATCGACGTGCGGATCGGGATCGCGACGGCCGGCGACGGCGACGGCGGGCTCGACACGCCCGCGCGGCTCGTGGCCGACGCCGGCTCGCGCGCCCGCGGGCCGGAGGACGCCCGGCTGCAGCGCGACCTGCGGACGGCGCTGGAGCACGGCGAGCTGCGCGTGGACTACCAGCCGGTGGTCGCGCTGGCCGACGGGCGGATCGTCGGGCTCGAGGCGCTGCTGCGCTGGGACGACCCGCGCGCCGGGCTGCGCGCGCCGGGGGAGTTCCTGGCCGCTGCGGCGTCGGCCGGCGTGCTCGAGGCGTTCGGCGAGTGGGCGCTGCGCGAGGCGTGCGGCGCGCTGGCCGGCTGGCGGGCAGGCGGGCTCGCCCGCGACCTCACGCTGTCGGTGAACCTGTCCGCCGCCGAGCTGCGGCGGGGCGATCTGCCCGACGTGGTCGCCGCGGCACTGCGCGACGCGGCGCTGCCCGCGGCGGCCCTGCGGCTGGAGGTCGGCGACGACGCGACCGGGCCCGCGACACTGCCGTCGCTGCGAGCGCTCGCGCGGCTCGGGGTCGCGCTCACGGTCGACGACTTCGGCTCCGGGACGGCGCCGTTCCAGCACGTGGTGCGCGTGCCGTCGCTGGCCCAGATCAAGGTCGGGCCGGCGCTGGTGCGCGGGGCGGCGTCGGCGCGCGAGGACGCCGCGGTGCTGGCGGCGGTCATCTCGCTCGGGCGCTCGCTCGCGGTCGACGTCGTCGCCGAAGGCATCGAGTCCGCGGCCGAGGTGCGCCTGCTGCGCGAGCTCGGGTGCACGCTCGGTCAGGGATCGTGGTTCGGGCGCCCGCAGCCGGGCGGCGAGGTCGAGTCGCTGTTGCGCCGGGCGGGGCTCGGCGAGCTCGGGATCTAGCGGGCTATTCAGCCTGCCAGCGCGACCACTTGGCCAGGAAGTCGGGGGCCTCGAGCTGCGCGAGGTCGGCGCGCAGGGCGCGCGCCATGCGGCCGGTGTGGTGCGGGGCGAGGTCCCAGAACAGGGCGAGCTCGCCGCTGTCGATCTCGAGCACCTCGATCGAGTCCACGCGGTCCGGGTTCAGCGCGGCCGGCCCATGGCCGGCGCGGTTGACGCGCAGCTCGTAGGCGCGGTTGGCCTTCACGACCGGGCGGCGAGCTCGAGCTCGGCGTCGCCGTGGAACACCCGCCCGTCCCATTCGATCGCCGGCACGTCCAGCACGCCCAGCTCGGCGGCCTCGGCGGTGGCGACGCGCAGCCGCTCGGCGGTTCCCTTCAGGGCCGCGCCCTTCTTCAGCGCGGCGGGATGGATCTCGGCGGCGGCGCCGGCCAGGTAGACCGTGTCGCGGTCGGCCAGGTCGCGGCCGCCGTTGAAGGTCTGGCGGAAGCAGCCGAGGCTGAACGCGACGACCTTGCCGATCTGCTTCGCGTACG
>JAXDHL010000076.1:0-4203 GCA_034664525.1 Solirubrobacteraceae bacterium | reverse complement strand
TGTCCGCCACGCCCGTGCCCTCGCTGCCCGGCAACCAGGCGGCGACCAGCGCGTCGATGCGCTTGAGCCGTTGCGGGTCGATGATCAGCGGTCGCCCGGAGACCACCACCACCGCGCATCGCGTCGCAGCGGCGCAGACCTTGTCGACCGCGGCCTTGTCGGCGGTCGAGAGCTGCATGTCCTTGACCGGCCGCGGGACGTTGTTGTCGCCCGGGTCATACGCCCACTGCGGACCTCCGACGTCACCGAAGCCCTCCGCGTACGGCGTCTCGCCCACGACGACGACGCCGGTCGCGTTCTTCGGGATCGGCGCCGAAGCGTCCTGGCTGAACGTCACCGGGCCGCGGGCGTCCGCGCGGATGCCGTCGAGGATCGTCGTCCCCGGGATCTTGTTGGTCGATCCACCCTGCCAGGTCAGCGTCCAGCCGCCCGCCTGGTTGCCGATGTTGTCGGCGTTCGAGCCGGCGACGTAGACGGCCTTGCGGCCGCGCACCGGCAGCGCGCCGTGCCCGTTCTTGAGCAGCACCTGCGACTCGGCGGCCGCACGGCGGGCGAGCGCATGGTGCTGTGCCGAGCCGACCTGACCGATGTTCGTGCGATCGACGTACGGGTGCTCGAACAGCCCCAGCTCGAACTTCTTGGTCAGGATGCGGCGCACGGCGTCGTCGATCCGCGCCTGCGACACGCGGCCGGCGTGAACCTCGTCGATCAGCGTCGAGATGAACGACTGGTAGTTGTTGGGCTCCATCATCATGTCGATGCCGGCGTTGACGCCGGTGCGCACCTGGGTCGGCCAATCGCCGGGCAGCTGGTGGATGCCCTCCCAGTCGCTGATCACGAAGCCGCCGAAGTGCTGCTGGTCCTTCAGCCAGCCCTGCAGCAGGTCGGCGTTGCCGTGCATCTTGATCGGGTTGCCGAGGCCGTCGTCGGTCCAGTCGACGCTCGAGAACGACGGCATCACGCTGCCGACATGGTGCTTGCTGATCGCCGGCACGTACTGCCGCAGCGCCAGCTCGTAGAACTGCTGGTGGCTCGTCTGCGCGATCCCCTGGTCGATCTTGTAGTCGCCGGAGGCGGTGCCGTACGTCGTGTCGCCGTCGCCGGCGAAGTGCTTGGCGGTGGCCAGCACGCGGTCGGCGTCGGCCAGGTGGCCGGGCGGGCCCTGGAATCCGTCGATCGCGGTCTCCATCTGCTCGACGAGCGCCGGGTCCTCGCCGAAGCTCTCGTACGTGCGGCCCCAGCGGTCGTCGCGGGCGGCGCACAGGCACGGGGCGAACGCCCACTGCGGGCCGGTGGCGCGGGTCTCCTCCGCGGTCACGTGCTCGACGTCGCGCACGAGTGACGGATCGCGAGACGCACCCAGCCCGATGTTGTGCGGGAAGACGGTGGCGCCGTACTCGTTGCCGTTGCCGTGGACGGCGTCGATGCCGTACAGCAACGGGATGCCCAGGCGCGTCTTGAGCGCGGCCGCCTGGAACCGGTCGACCATGTCGGCCCACGCCTTCGGCGTGTTCTCCGTCGGCGTCGAACCGCCGCCGGAGAGGATCGACCCGAGCCCGTAGGTCGTGATCGGCGTCGTGTCGTCGTAGACCTGATACCGCTCGGTCTGCGTCATCTGGCCGACCTTCTCCTCGAGCGTCATGCGCCCGAGCAGATCGTCGACACGCTGCGCGACCGGCAGGCTCGGGTCCTGGTATGGCAGCGCCTCGGCGGCGCCGGCGCCGGGTGCGGACGACCCGGCGGCCACGCCGGCGGCGAGCGCCACGGCGGTGACCACGCCCGCGAGGCGCGCTCGGCGCCCGCGGCTGTGCGGCTGGGACATGCGGTGCTTCCTCTCCTCCGCGCCGGGGCCCCCTACCCCGACTTCATTCAAAATCGCACGTTATGCCGCGAGGCCCTCGGCAGCAAGCCGGGCGAGTTTGTCCACTATTGACGGAAGGTCGGGCAGGCTGATAGGTGTCCGGCGGATGACGGTGGACGGGCGCCCACGGGCTCGAGCCGCGGTGCTGCGGGCGCTGACCGAGGCCGGCGCGATCTCGCGCGCCGAATTGGCCCGGCGCACCGGGCTCGCGCCGTCAACCATCTCGGCGGTCGTCGGCGAGCTCGCCGCCGAGGGGCTGGTCGGCGAGCGAGGCCGGCCCGTGGCCGTCGCCGGCGCCGGCGCGGCGCTCGGCCGGCCCGGGACGCTGGTCGCGCTGCAGCGGCGGGCCGGCACGGTGCTCGGGGTCGACTTCGGCAAGCGTCACGTGCGCGTGGCGGTCGCCGACTTGGCGCACGCCGTCCTGGCCGAACGCGCGCGGGTCGTCGCGGAGGACCTGCCGGCGGCGGAGGCGATCGTCGTCGCCGCCGAGCTCGCCGACAGCGCGCTCGCCGACGCCGGCGCGACGCGCGCCGACGTCACCGCGGCCGGCATGGGCCTGCCGGGGCCGATCCACGCCGGCACCGGGGAGCTCGGTGACTCGACGATCCTCCCGGGCTGGGTCGGCGTGCGGGCGGCGGACGAGCTGCGAGCGGCGCTCGGGCTCCCGGTCGAGATCGGCAACGACGCCAACCTCGGCGCGCTCAGCGAGTGGCGCTGGGGCGCGGGCCGTGGCGCGCGCGACCTCGTGTACGTGAAGGCGTCGACCGGCATCGGCGCGGGCCTGATCCTCGGCGGCCGGCCCTACCACGGCTCGGGCGGGACGGCCGGCGAGATCGGCCACACCGTGATCGACCCGCGCGGATCGATCTGCCGCTGCGGCAACCGCGGCTGCCTGGAGACGATCGCCGGGGTCCCCGCGGTACTCGGCGCGCTGCGCGAGGCCCGGGGCGAGTCGCTCACGATCGGCGAGGCGCTGGCGCGCGCGGCGGCCGGCGACACCGGATGTGCCCGCGCGATCGCCGACGCCGGGCGCGCGATCGGGACCGCGGTGGCCACGGTCGACAACCTCGTCAACCCCAGCCGCGTCGTCGTCGGGGGCGACCTGGCGCCGGCGGGCGACCTGCTGCTCGGCCCGCTGCGCGAGGCGCTGCGGCTCGCCGCCATCCGCTCGGCCGCCGCGGACGCCGAGGTCGTGGCGGCGGCGCTGGGCGAGCGGGCGGAGGTGCTCGGTGCCGTCGCCCTGGCGCTCGAGCGCGGCGTCGACCACGTGCTCGATCAGGCCGCCTGGTTCAATCCTCGACCGTGATGGAGCGACCGCCAGCGTCGACCGGCACGCTCGTGCTCCGGCTCGCCCCCGAACGGCTGGCCGACGGGCTCGAGCTGGTGGAGGCGCCGCTGCCGCCGGGCGAGGCCGCACTGCGGATCCCGCCGCGCTACGCGTGCGGCAGCTGCAACCTCGTCCTCTTCGCGGGCGCGCCCCTCGCGCACCTGCTGCCGCGCGGCCGCCGGCCGAGCGGCGTCCGCTGCCCGCGCTGCGCGGCCGTGAACCTGACGCAGGTCAACGGGCGCCTGTCGCCGTAGCTCGGACGAACGCCCGCGCGCCACGGCCACGCTCGGTCAGCTTGCGCTCGAGCTCGACGATCCGCCCGGTGTCCTCGTAGAAGTCCTCCTGGCGGACGATCCGCCCCCAGCGCGTGCGCACCACGAGCACCGTCCGGTTGGCGTACAGCTCCTCGCCGTCCTCGCCCACCGAGCGGTCGTCGAAGCGCACCGCCATGCTCAGCGCCCACGGCGGCCCGGCGACCCACAGGCCGACGATCTCGCCGGTCAGCCCGGCGGCGACGAAGTCCCGCAGGAAGCGCTCGATCGCCGGCTTGCCCGCGTGCGTGCCGGCCCAGCGGTGCGGGCCGTCGTTGAACTGCAGCACGGCGTCGGCGGCGTAGCCCGCCAGCAGCGGGCCCGGGTCGCCGGCGTTGAGCGCGCGCACGTCGCGGCGCAGCTTGACCAAGATCGCTCGCTGCACGAGCGCGCGCAGGCCGGCGCCGGCCGCGGCCCCGGCGACGAGGTACGGGACAGGACGACGGGTCACAGGACGACCTCCTCGGCGACGAGCCGCGCAGCGTGCTCCCCGGCGGCCTGCATGGGTTCGACGGAGCGCAGCGTGCGGCAGAGCAGGAACGCGCCCTCGAGCAGGGCCAGCACGCCGAGCGCGGTTTCGCGCGCCGGCGCGCGGCCGGCGCCGGCGGCGCGCAGGTCGTCGGCGAGCGCGCCGAGCCAGGACTCGAAGACGCCGGCGCAGGTGCCGCGCAGCCCGTCGTGCGTCGACGCGATCTCTCCGGCCA
>JAXDHL010000075.1:0-3551 GCA_034664525.1 Solirubrobacteraceae bacterium | reverse complement strand
AACGGCCGTGCTCGATCAGCTCGAATGGGACCTCGGCGCCGCCGGAGACCTCGGCGGCCAGCTGCCAGGCGGCCTCCTCGACGAACGCCGCCAGCGAGTCGTGGAGCGCGCGGTTGTGCATGCGCGGGTCGTTCGCCGGTCCGTCCGCGGGTCCTGCTATGCGGGCGCGGCCTTGCAGCCGCTGCGGGAGGGACTTAGACGGCCAGCAGCTCGGGGACTTCGGCGCAGGAGCCGGCGGCGCCGAGCCACGTCTCCCCGTAGCAGCGCATCGCGTCCACGATCGGGATCAGCGCGCGACCCTTCTCGGTCAGCCCGTACTCGACCCGCGGCGGGACCTCCGGGAACGTCTGGCGCTCCAGGATGCCCTCCTCCTCCAGCGCCCGCAGGCGCAGCGAGAGGGTGCGCGGCGAGATGCCCTCCAGCGAGCGCTCGAGCTCACAGAAGCGCGACCGGCCGTCGGCCAGGTCGCGGATGATGAGGAGCGTCCACTTGCCGCAGACGACCTCGGCGGTGCGGCAGACGGGGCAATCCATGTTCGGCATCAGTGCCCCAGTCTACCAAAGACTTCACTTAGTGAAGTAAGGCTCAGGCGAGCGCGACGGCCACGTCGCGCTCCTCGGTGCCGCGCACGATCGTGAGCGTCAATGTGCCCGGCGCGGCCTCCAGCGCGTCGAACAGGTCGTCCACGGCGGTGAGCGGGCTGCTGGCCACGCCGACGAGCAGGTCGCCGCGCGCGATCCCGGCCGCGGCCGCCGGGCTGTCCTCCTGAACCGCCCGCACGAGCAGGCCGTCGCGCTCCGGGAGCCCGACCGCGGCGCGCATCCGCCGCGACGCCCGGGGCGGCGCCAGCGCCAGGCCGAGGCGGGGGCGTGCCGCCGCCTCGCCGCGGGCGAGCGCGTCGACGCGCGTGCGCATGCCGGCGTCGGCCGGCAGGGCAAGGATCAGGCCGCCCTCGAGGCGGACGGTGTTGAGGCCGAGCAAGCGCCCGCGAGCGTCGACCAGCGGTCCGCCGGACGAGCCGCGCGGCAGTGGCGCGGTGTGCTCGATCGAGCCGGCGATGCGGCGCCCGCGCGGTCCGCGGAACGCGCGGTCGGCGGCGGAGACGAAGCCGAACGTCGCGCGCAGGCCGCGCCCGCCGGGGTCGGCCAGGGCGACGACCGGCGTGCCGATGCCGACGTCGGCGCCGGCCGAGGGGTCCCACTCGACCGGCTCGATCGACCCGGTGTCGGCGGCGATCACGGCCAGATCGAGGTCGGGGTCCGCGCCGGCGACGCGCCCATGGATGGCGCCGCCCGCCAGCGTGACCGCCACCTCCTCCCCGCGCAGCACGTGCGCGTTGGTGAGGATGCGGCCGGGCGCCACGACGACGCCGGAGCCGCGGCCCCAGCCGCGCCCGATCCCGGCGACCGCCGGCCCGACGCGGTCGGCGACGCCGCGGATGTTGTCCTGGATGTCCTCGAGCACAGTCACTTGCAATCTGCAACTCACGCTAGCATGCCGGGCAGATGGGCCGCCACCAACACCCTGCCGCCACCCCGCTCGACGACGCACTGGCCCGCGTCGGCGACCGCTGGACGCTGCTCGCGATCGCCGCGCTGCTCGACGGGCCCCGGCGCTTCAACGAGTTGCAGGACGCGCTCGGCGGCATCGCCCCCAACATCCTCTCGGCGCGGCTGAAGGGCCTCGCCGAGCACGCGCTCGTCGTCCAGCGCCCGTACTCGCAGCGCCCGCCGCGCTTCGTCTACGAGCTCACGGAGTCCGGCCGCGAGCTCGCAGGCGCGCTGCGACTGCTGGCCGACTGGGGCGCGCGCGCCGGCGGCGGCGAGCCGCTGCGCCACCACGTGTGCGGGACGCCGCTGCGCGCGGCATGGTTCTGCGCGACGTGCGAAGAGCCGGTCGACGATCCCGGCGACGAGCCGCTCGACTACGTCTGAGCCGGGCCGGCGCCGCCGGTGATCGCCTTCGCTGAGCTCGATCTTCGCGAGCTCCGTGACCGCCTACGCGCAGAGCCACCCCCGCACCCCGGGGCTGGCCGCGGCGCCCGCCCCGAGCCGGCGCCGCGTCGCACGCGGTTCAGCCGTTGAGCAGGTTGCCCAGCCCGCCGCCACCCCCGCCGCTGCCGTTGGCGGTTGAGGCGACGCGGCCCTCGGAGGGCTGTACGAGGACCCAGCCCTGACCCTGGAAGGCGAGCTGCAGCGACTCGCCGGAGCCGCGGCCGATCAGGTTCTTCATCTTGAAGTCGGTCTTGAGGCCGACGGTGACGCCCGAGGACCAGGTGATCGCCGCCTGGGCGTCGGCGAACGTCGGGGCGGAGGCCACGTTGAGCAGGACCGGCGGGCCGTCGGAGAGGATCGCCACCCAGCCGGTGCCGCGCAGCTCGAGGTTGTACAGGCCACCCGCCATCGCCCCCGCACCGCCACCCGACAGCCGCTTGATGTCCCAATCGATGCCGGCGTCGAACGCGAGCAGATTCGGCCCGTTGACCGTGATCAGGTCGTCCTCGAGGTAGATCAGGTGGATGTCCTGCGCCTGGTCGGCGACGAAGACCTCGCCCGAGCCGGTGATCTTCATCAGCGAGGTGCCCTCGCCGGTCATCGCCTTCTTGAGCATCCGGCTCATGCCGCCCGAGCCCGCGTGCTCGAAGGTCACGTCGCCCTGGTAGGCGACCATCGATCCGAGCTTGGCCTGGACGGTCACCATGTTGAGCTCGATCTTGAGCAGCTTCGAGTTCTGGAGGGTGAAGGCCTGACCCGTCTCCACCTCGTTGAACGCGCCGAGCGTCGTCTGCACAACTGACCTTTCGTCGGGAGGGTCTGAACCTTCCACGGCCGTCCGGCGGCGTCAAGCCGCGCGGACGGGTTGGCGATGCCGGCCTAGAAGCCCGGCGGGGGCGCGCTCGCCGGCACGCCCAGCGGGCCGGCGGCGGCCGGAGGCGCGGCGGGCGCGGGCGCGGGCGCCGAGACCGGCGGCGGAGGCGCAGCGGCGGCGAGATCGGCCACGACGGCCGGCGCGGGCGCGGGCGCCGGCGCCGGCGCCGCGGGCTTGTGCGCGGTGGCCTCGTTCGACGACGCCAGGTGGCGCAGGCGCTGGTCGGCCTGCACCAGCAGCTTGAAGTCGTGCGGCGACGTGGCGGTCTTCATCGCCTCGTCATACGTGATGCGCCCGGCCTGCAGGTGCTTGAGCAGGTGCTGGTCGAACGTCTGCATCCCGTAGTACTCGCCCTCCTTGATGACCTCGTGCATCTGGCCGGTCATCTTGGGGTCGAGGATGAAATCGTGCACGCGGCCGGTGTGCACGAGGATCTCGCAGGTCGCCACCCGGCCGCTGCCGTCGGCGGTCCGGACCAGGCGCTGGGAGATGATCCCCTTCAGCGTGCCGGCGATCATCGCGCGGGCCTGACCGTGCTGGTGCGGCGGGAAGAAGTCGATGATGCGGTTGATCGCCTCGGTGGCGTCGACCGTGTGCAGCGTGGACAGCACGAGGTGGCCGGTCTCGGCGGCGCTCAGCGCGGTCTGGACCGTCTCCTCGTCGCGCATCTCGCCGACCAGGAT
>JAXDHL010000074.1:0-6798 GCA_034664525.1 Solirubrobacteraceae bacterium | reverse complement strand
GTCCGTCAGGCCGACCATGCCTCGTTAGAGGATCGGGAACGGTGCGGGCGCCAATCCGGCGACGTAAGCGGTCCTGCAACGTGCGGAAAGGAGGCTGCGCCTTCAATCCCTTCTGGGCAACCCCGAGTCGGCGCGTCCTACCGCTGCGCGTGCGGCCAGCTATTGCGCGGCGGATTCTCGGTGCTGCTTGGTTGCTCGAGCGAGCCGGCAGCAAACCCTCAAGTCGCCTCAAGAAAAGGAGACAAATCGAGATGGCCGGCGAGAAGCGCCTCCCGCCCTCCGCTCCAATCGTGCCGCGGCGACGAAAAAAGGCCCCGCGTTGCAGGGCCGTCTCCGATGGCGAGACCCGGACTCGAACCGGGGACACCACGATTTTCAGTCGTGTGCTCTACCAACTGAGCTATCTCGCCGAGCGGCGGTAAGGGTAGCGATCGCGCGCTACTTCGCCGCGGCCCACGCCTGCAGCGTCGGCAGCGGGTCGATCGGCTCGGAGCCCTTGGCGTACCAGCCGTGGGGCCAGATCTCGAAGTGCAGGTGCGGGCCCTCCGCGTCGCCGGTCGAGCCGACCTGCCCGATCTGCTGCCCGGCGGTCACCGGGTCGCCCTTGGCCACGAGCTCGGAGCCCGCGACGAGGTGCATGAAGACGTAGTCGACCCCGTCCGGGCCGCGGATCACGAGGTAGTGCCCGGCCCCACCGTCCTGGACCGCGCGCCAGTAGACCGTGCCGGCGACGGGGGAGACGAGCGGCGTCCCCTCGGCCGCCATCACGTCCTGGCCCTGGTGGATGTGGCCGTCGCGCTGCGCGCCGAAGCGGGCGTCGGCGCCGCCGAACGAGTAGGGCCCCTGGACCGGGAAGATCCCGGTGCCGACGACGAGCGCGGCGGGCGTGGGCGTGGGCGCGGGCTTCGGGGCCGGGACGGCCGGCGCGGCGACCTTGACGGTGATCGCCTGCTTGCCCGATGCGGTCGCGGTGCGCTGCAACGTCCGTCCCGTGCCGTCCACGGCATGCACGCGGGCGACGTAGCCGCCCGCCTTCAGCCGCCTGGCCGACGGCGTCCACGTGCGCGTGATCACGCGGCCGACTCGGCGCCAGCCGAGGTTGAGCGTCGCCGCCGCCTTGCTCGCGCCCGCGGGGACGAGCACGACCCGCATCCGCGCCTTGCTCGCCGAGCCGTCTAGCCGCAGCGACACGGTCAGCGCGGCGCCGGGCGTGATCGAGCCGGGCGTGACGCTGAACGCGGACACGTGGAGGGGACGGACGGGGCTGATGGCCGCGCCGTACTCCGTGCCGCCGGAGCCGGCCGGGGTGACGGTGGCCGAGGGCGGTGCGGTGAGCGCAGCGTCGTCCGGCGCCTGCGCCTGAGCGGAGGCGGCGGCGGGTGCGATCAACAGCGCGACCACCGGCGCGAGGAGCCAGGGTCGCATGACACTCCGGGTTTCGACCCGTCAGCCGGACCGCTGCATCGCTGCAAGGCGCCGTGCGAGCGGCGCCGCGGGGATCAGGCGGCCGCGCGCAGGCGCGCGTTGTCGTACGCGAGCCGGAACAGCCGGTTCTCGCGGTCGAAGTCGCGCGGGAGCGGCGTGCGCCCGTGCAACCACTCGCGGTCGTTGGCGAGGTAGCCCTGGCCGCGCGTCAGCGGCACGACCAGCGACGCCTCGATCAGCCGCCGCTCGACCTCGTCCTTCCACGGGTGCTCGTCCTCGTAGAGCGCGCCGTTGAACTGCAGGTAATAGTCCTCCTGGCCCGCGCCGTCGATCGCCTCGCGCATGCGCGCGAGCTGCTCCTCGGCGACGCCGCAGGCGGCCGCGATCTCGAACACCTCGGCCATCGGCAGCAGCAGCGTCGCGCCGTGGCCGCCGGGCGCGACCGCCTCGAAGACGTTGAACAGCAGCGACGGGACCCACATGTCCGCGTGCGGCGCGAAGCCGCCGTCGGCCGCGCCCGCCATCCCGACCGGCGCGGCGACCGCGGCGTTCGGGTCGCCCGTCAGCTCGACCACGCGATCGTGGAGGAACCCGATCAGCCGCGCACAGCCGCCATCGGGCAGCTCGTCCAGCAGCCCGGTGAGGATGACCGCCGAGGCCGGCGGCTCCCATTCGAAGAAGGCGTCGGCCAGGCGCTCCATGTCGGCACGCAGCTCATCGAGCCCGTCGAACGCGCCGTCCGGGAGCGTCCAGGTGGTCAGCGCGTCGCCGCCGCCGGCGACGTCCTCGTAGCCCTCCTCGCCGGGCTGGAAGTGGCGCACCTTCTCGGCCGGCGGCATCGACGGGCAGGCCTCACCGAGGCGCGCCAGCAGCGGGCGCCACTCGTGGTCCCAGCTGGCGTGGACGAGCTCGGTCGCCGCGGTGGTCCGGGGCACTTCGACGAAGACGGGCATCGCGCGGCCCGAACGCTATCGGCCGCCGCGCTCGCGCTCCAGCTCGACGGCGTCGTGGGCGCAGATCGTGCGCACGTCGCCCGGGTGCGCGCGCACGAGCTCGCGCAGCCGCTCCTGGTTGGCCTTGCGCGTCTTGCCGTCCACGCTGGTGAGCTCCTGGAAGAGCCGCAACGTGCGCGGGCAGGACGGCGGCGTGGCGATCTCGCCGTGGTGGAAGTAGGCGTCGCCGCAGTGCAGCAGCCAGCCGTCGCCGTCGCGCACCGCGATCCCCGAGTGCCCGCGCGTGTGGCCGGGCAGCGGGATCATCAGCACCTCGTCGCCGAGCACCCGCACGCTGTCGAAGCCGTTCCAGGACTCGCCGGCCACGTCGTGGATCGCCCACGACGGCCCGTGCGCGGTCTGATGGGAGATGTACCGCGGCTTCTCCTTGAACGTGGGGTTCATCAAGGCCTCGTGCTCGCTGCGGAACACGTGCACGGTCGCCCCCGGGAAGTCCGGCAGCCCGCCGGCGTGGTCGACGTCGAGGTGGGTGACGACGACGTCGCGCACGTCGGCGGCGGAGAAGCCGAGCGCCTCCACCTGCGCGAGCGCGGTCTCGTCACGGGACAGCCGAGGCCGCGTCACCAGCCGGAAGACCGCGCCGAGCTCGCGCGGCGCCGCGATGTCGCGCGTGCCGAGCCCGGTGTCGACGAGCGTCAGCCCGTCCGCGCCTTCGATCAGCAGCACGTGGCAGACGATCTCGTCGCCGACGTGCGGGCACATCGTCCCGCAGTTGAGGTGGTGGATCACAGGCCGGAACTCAACAGCACCGAGCGCATCAGCTGCGCCGCACCCGCCTTGTGGAGCGGCTCGTTGAGGTTGCCGCACTTGGGCGACTGCACGCAGGAGGGGCAGCCGTCCTTGCACGGGCACTCGCTGACGAGCCGCAGCGCGTCCCCGACCAGCACGTCGAACGCCACGAAGCCGCGGCGGGTGATCCCGATGCCGCCCGGGTGCCCGTCGTAGATGAAGATCGTCGGCCGCCCGGTCTGCGGGTGGAAGTTGGTCGACAGGCCGCCGATGTCCCAGCGGTCGCACATGGCCAGCAGCGGCAGCACCGCGATCTGGGAGTGCTCGGCGGCGTGCAGCGAGCCGAGCAGGACCTCGAGCGGCAGGTCGCCGACGACCTCGTCGCCGAGCTCGTACCAGAGCGCCTGCGTGGAGAACGAGGTCTCCGGCAGGTCGAGCGCCACGAGGTCGATCTGCTCGTGGTCCGACAGCCGCTTGCGCTGGTAGGCGACGACGGTCTCGGTCACGCGGACGGTCCCGAACGAGAGCGTCACCCCGCCGAGCTCGCGCCGGTCGAGCAGCCGCTCGATCTGGGTGTCGGTCTCCTTCTTGGGCTGCGTGTACCAGTCGCCCTCGAACGGCTTGACGAGCGCGTGGCGCGCCTCGAGGTCGAGCGTCTGGACCTCGTAGGCGCGGCCCATGTGCAGGTAGATCGCGCCATCGTGGACGGTCGAGACCGCGCGCGCGGCCTCGACCGTGCCGAGCATCTCGCCCGAGCTCACGTCGACGATCGCGAACGAGTCGGCGCCGGCGCTGCGCAGCGACACCTCGGCCGCCGGGTAGCCCTCCGCGTGGCGGACCACGTAGCGGCCGTGGCGGTCCACCCGCAGGTGCCCGGCCGCGACCAGCTTGCGCGCCGACAGCTCCCACATCGGCCCGAGCGTCTCGGCGTCGGCGGCCTCCAGCGGTCCCTCGTGCGCCGCGCACAGCAGGTGCGCCGCGTAGATCTGGTCGTTCTCGTGGTCGAGGATCGCCGCCTCGACCGCGCGGTCCCAGAACTCGTCCGGATGGCGGCAGAAGAACTGGTCGAGCGCGTCCTCCCCCGCGATGTAGACCGCGAAACCGCGCCCGCGGCGCCCGGCCCGCCCCCACATCTGCCGCAGCGACGCGACGGTGCCCGGGAACGTGACCACGATCGCGGCGTCGAGCGCGCCGATGTCGATGCCGAGCTCCAGCGCGTCGGTGGCCACGACCCCGAGCAGCTCGCCGGCCACCAGCCGGCGCTCGAGCTCGCGCCGCTGCTGCGGCGTGTAGCCGGCCCGGTAGGGCGCGATCCGCGACGCCAGCTCGGGCCGGCCCAGTTGCTCCAGCGCGCCCTGCGCGAAGCGCGCCATCAGCTCGACCGCCCGCCGCGACTTCATGAAGCAGATCGTGCGCGCGCCGCCCGCGACCAGCTCGGCCAGCACGTCGGCGGCCTCGGCCAGCGGTGAGCGCCGCGCCCCGAGCGCCTCGTCGGTCAGCGGCGGGTTCCACATCGCGATCGTCTTCGAGGCGCCGGGCGACCCGTCCTCGCTGACGTTCACGAAGTCGAGGCCGGTCAGCCGCGTGGCCAGCTCGTCCGGGTTGGCGATCGTCGCGCTCGCCATCAGGAAGCGCGGCGCGGTCCCGTAGGCCTGGCAGATCCGCCGCAGCCGCCGCAGCACGTTGGCGACGTGGGAGCCGAAGACCCCGCGGTAGACGTGCGCCTCGTCGACCACCACCGCGGCGAGGTTCGAGAAGAACGGCGCCCACGCCTGGTGGTTGGGCAGGATCCCGACGTGCAGCATGTCCGGGTTGGTGAGCACGAGGTTGCTCTTGCGCCGGATCGCGGCCCGCTGCTCGCGGGGCGTGTCGCCGTCGTAGATCGCCGGCCGCAGCGACGGCAGCCGGAACGCGCCCAGCGCCCGGGCCTGGTCCTGTGCCAGCGCCTTCGCCGGGTAGAGATAGAGCGCGCGCGCCGTCCGGTCGCGCGCCAGCGTGTCGAGCACGGGCAGGTTGAAGGCCAGCGACTTGCCGGACGCCGTACCCGTGGTGACGATGACCGGACCCTCCGCCGCCGCCTCGTACGCCTCCGCCTGGTGCGACCACAGGCCCTCGAGCCCGAGGTCCAGCAGCGCCCGCTCGACCTCGGGATGGAGGTCGGCCGGGAAGGGCACGATGCGGGGGGCGCGGGCGTGCTGGGCCGAGGTCTGGACCAGCCGCTCATCCTCGCGCCCGGCCGCCAGCAGGGCGTCCCAGGGCTCGATCTCGCGCACCAGTGACACCGCGAGGCCATACTAGGTCGATGGCCGCCGTGACCGATCTCGTCTCCCGCTGGGAGCGGACGCGGACCTACCACCATGGCGCGTTCCCGGCCGACCGGCTCGCGGTCGAGCGCGACGCGACCGTCTCGGTCGTCGTGCCCACGCGCGAGTGCGCGCTGACGATCGGGCCGATCGTGACGACGCTCACCGGCCTGGCCGAGCGCGGGGTGCTCGACCAGGTGCTGGTTGTCGACGCCGACTCCGAGGACGGGACCGCCGCCGTCGCCCGCGCCGCCGGGGCCGAGGTCCTCAGCGAGCGCGGCCTGCTGCCCGCGTTCGGTCGCGTGCTCGGCAAGGGGGATGCGATGTGGCGCGCGCTGTCGGCCTGCCGCGGCGACGTCGTCTGCTACCTCGACGGGGACACCGAGGACTTCGGTGAGCGCTTCGCCTGCGGGACGCTCGGGCCGCTGCTGTGCGAGCCCGGCGTGCAGTTCGTGAAGGCGTTCTTCCGCCGCCCGTTCCGCTCCGGCGGTCCCGAGGACGGCGGCCGCGTGACCGAGCTGATCGCCCGCCCGCTGCTGCGGCGCTTCTGGCCGGAGCTCGCCGCCGTGCGCCAGCCACTGGCCGGGGAGATGGCCGCGCCGCGGGAGCTGCTGTGCCGGCTGCCGTTCTCGGTCGGCTACGCCGTGGAGACCGCGCTGCTGCTCGACGTCTTCGCCGAGGTCGGCCTGCGCGGCCTCGCCCAGGTCGACCTCGAGGTGCGCCAGAACGACCACAAGACGTTGCCGCAGCTGGCGCCGATGGCCGACGAGGTGCTGGCGGCCGCCGCGGTCCGGCTGCAGCGCGACGGGCGGCTGTCGTCGGCCTCCGGCCCGGCGCCGCTGGAGCGCCCGCCGATGGCCGACGTGCTGGCTGCGGCGGCCTGACGCGTCTCAGAGGCAAGCGCGATCGGCCGGTCGCGCATCGTTGTTGAACCGGGTCTGCGGGTGGGGCACCGTGGTCGGCCATGACGAGCACCGCTCTGCCGCGCGCCGGCATGCCGGACAAGGTCGGCGTCGTGGGCGTCGGCGCCGTCGGGCAGGCGTGTGCGTTCGCGCTGCTGCTGCGTGGCTCGGCCCGCGAGATCGTGCTCATCGACCGCATCACCGAGCGGGCGACCGCGGCGGCGACCGACATGCGCTACGGGCTGCCGCTGTCGCCGACGATGGAGATCACCAGCGGCGATTGGAGCGACCTGACCGGCGCCGGCGTGGTGCTGATCTGTGCCGGCGTCAACGAGAAGGACGGCGGCGCGACCGACCGCGACGACCCGCGCGGGCGGCTGCGGCTGCTCGAGACCAACGCCGCCGTCTACCGCGACGTGGTCCCGC
>JAXDHL010000073.1:0-8867 GCA_034664525.1 Solirubrobacteraceae bacterium | reverse complement strand
ACGATGGTGTTGTTGAAGCTGGTCTTGATGTGCGCCTGGCCGATCGGGATGTTCTTCTTGACCTTGCGGCGGCCGGCGCGGGGGCGGCGGGGAGCCGGCATTACTTCTTACCGGCCTTCTTCTTGCCCGCCACCTGCATGCGCTTGGGACCCTTGCGCGTGCGGGCGTTGGTCTTGGTCTTCTGGCCGCGCACGGGCAGACCACGACGGTGACGGAGGCCGCGGTAGCAGCCGATCTCCATCAGGCGCTTGATGTTCTGGCTGCGCTCACGGCGCAGGTCGCCCTCGACGGTGAGGTCCTCGACGGCGTCGCGCAGGCGCGAGATCTCGTCCTCGGTGAGGTCGCGGACGTACGTGTCCGGCGAGATCTTCGTCGTCTCGAGCAGGTCGTTCGAGGTCGAACGGCCGACGCCATAGATGTACGTCAGACCGATCTCGACGCGCTTGTTGAGGGGGATGTTGACCCCGGAGATACGAGCCATGCTGCCTCTACCCCTGCCGCTGCTTGTGTCGCTTGTTCTGGCAGATCACGAGGACCCGGCCGTGGCGCCGGATGATCTTGCACTTCTCGCACATCGGCTTGACCGACGGTCGTACCTTCATGTGTCCTTTCGGGCGTGATCCGAGCGACGTGGCTCTGGAAGCCGTGGCGGCTTCCGCTACCGCGACGCGGATGAAGCAAAGTCTTCGCGGTGACGGGGCTGGGCGCTCCGAGCGCGACCAGGGAGCATAGCAACACCGATCCGAGGCTCGCCGTGCGCGGATGAAAGGAACCCAGCCTCGCCGCCGGCAGGGGTCGACGGGCCACGGCGGATCATAGATCGCGGGGCGACGTTGCGCCAGTTGGAGCGTTCGCGGCGCGGAGGCCGTGCCGGCGGGCGCCGGCCCGAGCGTCAGCGGCGTCCCGACTACGCGACGGCCGCGAGCACGGTCTCGTGCCACGGCGTGAGGATGCGGGGGCCGTCGGCGGTGATCGCCACGGTGAACTCGAAGTGGGCGGCCAGCGAGCCGTCCTGGGAGTAGATCGCCCACCCGTCCTCGCCCATCCGCACGGCGTGGAGGCCGGCGGTGGTCATCGGCTCGATGGCGAGCACCATCCCCTCCTCGAGCACCACGCCCTTGCCGGGCGTCCCGTAGTTGGGGATCTGCGGCTCCTCGTGCATCGAGCGGCCGATGCCGTGCCCGACGAGCGAGCGCACGATCGAGAACCCGGCGCCCTCGACGTGCGCCTGGACCGCGTGGCCGATGTCGCCGAGATGGTTGCCCGGGACACACTGCTCGACGGCCTTGAACAGCGACTCGCGCGTGACCTCGAGCAGCTTGGACGCCACCGGCGACACCTCGCCGACCGGGAAGGTGATCGCGCCGTCGGCGACCCAGCCGTCCTTGGTGACCCCGACATCGACGGAGATCACGTCCCCGCGCTGGAGCTTGAACGGCCCCGGGATCCCGTGCACGACCATCTGGTTGGGCGAGGCGCAGATCGACCCCTGGAAGCCGCGGTAGCCCTTGAAGGACGGCACCGCGCCCTGCGAGCGGATCAGCTTCTCGGCCGCCTGGTCGAGCTCGAGCGTCGTGACGCCCGGCCGGATCTTGCGCGACAGCAGGTCCAGGACCTTCGTGTGGATGGCCCCGGCAGCGGCCATCGCCTCGATTTCTTCAGGTCGCTTCTTGATGATCACTGCACGCTCGATTGTAGGCGCGCCGGGCGCCTACAAGTCCTCTTCGAGGCGCAGCGTGCGGACCGTCTTGCGGATGTGGCTCGACACCTCGTCGGGCGGCAGCGTCCCGTCGAAGCGATGCAGCAGCCCGGCCTCGTCGTAGCGCTCGACCAGCGGCTCGGTCTCCGAGTGGTAGGTGTCCAGGCGCTTGGCCACCGTCTCCGGCTTGTCGTCGTCGCGCTGGATGAGCTCCTTGCCGTCCACGTCGCACACGCCCTCCTTCTCGGGCGGGTTGTTCTCGACGTGGTAGACGTGCCCGTCCTCGCACACGCGCCGGCCGGCGAGGCGCTTGATGATGACGTCGTCGGGCGCCTCGATCAGCAGGACCCCGGTGAGGCTGCGCCCGCGTGACTCGAGCGCGCGGTCGAGCTTGTCCGCCTGGCCCATCGTGCGCGGGAAGCCGTCGAGCAGGAAGCCGTCTGACCCCTCCCCGTCGATGCGCTCGATCACGACCTTGCTGACGATGTCGTCGTCGACGAGTCCGCCGTCGGCGATGATCCCGGCGATCTTGCGGCCGAGGTCGGAGTCCTCCTTGCGCTTGGCGCGCATCATGTCGCCCGTCGCCAGGTAGGCGAGATCGAACTCGTCCACGAGGGATTCGGCCTGGGTGCCCTTGCCGGCACCCGGCGGGCCGATGAGGATGAGGTTCAGCGCGCTCATTTGAGCGGCGCAGGCTACTTACTTGAGGAAGCCCTCGTAGTTCCGCATCATCAGCTGCGCCTCGAGCTGCTTCATCGTGTCGAGCGCAACGCCGACGACGATCAGGATCGAGGTGCCGCCAAAGTAGAAGTTCGCCGACGTCTGGTTGATGAGGATCGTCGGGAACGCCGCCACCGCAGCGAGGTAGAGCGCGCCCGGGAACGTCAGCCGCGCCAGGATGCGGTCCAGGAACTCCGCCGTCGGGCGCCCCGGCCTCACCCCTGGGATGAACCCACCGTACTTCTTGAGGTTCTCCGCCTGGTCGACCGGGTTGAACGTGACCGCCGTGTAGAAGTACGTGAACAGGACGATGAAGATCGTCTCGCCCACGAGGTAGGGCCAGTTGCTCGGGTTGAAGAAGTTCGCCAGGCCCTTGAGCCCCGGTACGAGCTGGCCGAGCGTCGGCGGGAAGGCCATGATCGACGCGGCGAAGATGACCGGGATCACGCCCGCCATGTTGACCCGCAGCGGCAGGTAGGTCTGACCGCCGCCGGACATCCGGCGGCCAATCACGCGCTTGGCGTACTGCACCGGGATCCGCCGCTGGCCTTCCTGGATGAAGACGATCGCCGCGATCACCCCCAGCGCCAGGAACGGCATGATCACCACGAAGACCTTGTCGGAGTTGGTGTACCAGGCGTGGATGCCGTTCGGGATGCGGCTCGCGATCGACGCGAAGATCATCAGCGAGATGCCGTTGCCGATGCCGCGCTGGGTCACGAGCTCGCCCATCCACATCAGCAGCACGCAGCCGGCGGTGAGGCAGATGACGATCAGCAGGACGTTGCCGAGCGTGAAGTTCGGGATCAGCGGCGTGCCGGCGGAGTTGCCCTGGCTCTTGAACAGGTAGACGTAGCCGATCGACTGCGCCGCGGCCAGGCCGACCGTGAGGTAGCGCGTGTACTGCGTGATCCGCGCCTGGCCGACCTCGCCCTCCTTCTGCAGCTTCTCCAGCGACGGCGAGACGACCGTCAGCAGCTGCAGGATGATCGAGGCCGTGATGTACGGCATGATCCCCAGCGCGAACAGCGCCACCCGCGACAGCCCGCCGCCCGTGAACGTGTTCAGCAGGTTGAGGATGCCGCCGTTGGCATAGTTGTTCTGGATCGACTTGACGGCAGCCGTGTCCACGCCCGGCACCGGGCTGTAGGACCCGAGCCGGTAGAGCGCGAGCAGCGCCGCGGTGAACAGCAGCTTCTTCCGGATGTCCGGGACGCGGAAGGAGTTGAGAATCGTCGACAGCACGGCGCTGGCCGGAGGGTAGCGCGCTACTCGACGACGGTGACGCTGCCGCCGGCCGCCTCGATGGCGGCCTTCGCCGACTTCGAGAAGCCGTGCGCGGAGACGTTGAGCTTCTTCGTCAGCTCACCGCGGCCGAGGACCTTGACCGGGATGTCGCGGCGCGTCGCCAGGCCGGCGGCCTTCAGCGACTCGACCGTGACGTCGGCCCCGGCCTCGAAGCGCGCCTCGAGGTCGGCCAGGTTCACGGGCTGCGTGTGCGTCCGGAACGGCTCGAACGGCATCGACATCTTCTTGTTCGGCCCGCGCAGCTTGCGCATCCGCATGTGGATCGGCGTCTGGCCGCCCTCGAAGCGGGTGCGGTCCTTGGCGCCGGCGCGCGAGCCGTAGCCCTTGTGGCCGCGGCCCGACGTCTTGCCGTGCCCGGAGCCGTGCCCGCGGCCGATGCGCTTGCGGTCCTTGCGGGAGCCGGGCGCCGGCTTGAGGCTGTGCAGGCCGACGTCGGCCGCGTCGACGGCCTCCTCCGGCGTCTTGGGGTCCTGCGCGGCCATCAGCGGGCCTCCCTCTGGTCGTCACCGCGGCCGGCTTCGCCGGCGCTGCGCTCCTCGACGGTGATCAGATGACGGACGCGGTGGACCATCCCCCGCAGCTGCGGGGAGTCCGGCCGCTCGACGGCCTTGCCGATCCCGCGCAGCCCCAGCGAGCGCAGGGTCTCGCGCTGCGGGGCGTTGGCGCCGTTGGACGACTTGACCTGGGTGATGACGAGCGACGGCGCCATCAGGAGGCGTCCTTCTTCGGCTCGTCGTCGTCCTCGTCGCCGGTGACGGCCTCGACCGCGGCGTCGACGGCACCGGCGATCGCGTCGGTGATGCCGCCGGCGACGTTCTCGACGGCGTCGGGCACGGCGTCCTTGACGACGCCCGGCACGGCGTCCGTGACGGCCTCGACGGCGGCCGTGGCCGGCCCGTCGGGCGTCGCCCCGGCCTCGGGAGCCTGGGCGGGCGCCTCGGCTTCGGCCTCGGGGGCCTCCGGAGCCGCAGCGGGCGCCTCGGCCTCCAGCGTCGCGGTGGCCTGGTCTCGGTCCGGGGCCAGCCCGAGCACGGTGTCGATCGACAGTCCGCGCAGGGCGGCGATCTCCTCCGGCTTGCGCAGGTCCTTGAGTCCGGCCTGGGTCGCCTTCACCAGGTTGATCGGGTTCTGGGTGCCGAGCGACTTGGACAGGATGTCGTGGATGCCGGCGAGCTCGAGCACCGCGCGCACGCCGCCGCCGGCGATCACGCCGGTACCGGGCGAGGCCGGCTTGAGCAGGACGCGGCCCGAGCCGAAGATCCCCGTCACCTGATGAGTGATCGTGGAGCCGTGGCGCGGGACCTTGAAGAGGTTCTTCTTCGCGTGCTCGACGCCCTTCTGGATCGCGAGCGGCACCTCGTTCGCCTTGCCGTAGCCGACGCCGACGATGCCGTTCTCGTCGCCGACGACCACGAGGGCGGTGAAGGAGAAGCGCCGCCCGCCCTTGACGACCTTGGCGACGCGGTTGATCTCCACCACGCGCTCCTGGAGGTCCAGGCCGGCGGGGGAAACGGATCTGTCGGGAGCTGCCATAAGAGGATTCCTGAGGGTAGAAGAAGGGGCTAGAAGGCCAGGCCGCCCTCGCGGGCGCCTTCGGCCAGCGCCTGGACACGGCCGTGGTACTGGTAGCCGCCGCGGTCGAAGACGGCGGACTCGATGCCCGCCGCCTTCGCGCGCTCGGCCAGCAGCGCGCCGGCGCGGCGGGCCTGGTCCATGCGGGGAAGGGACTTGAGCTCGGACTCGGTCCAGGAGACCGCGGCCAGCGTGGTCCCGTTGACGTCGTCGATGAGCTGCGCCATGACGCCCCGGTTGGAGCGGAACACGGAGATGCGCGGGCGCTGCGACGTGCCCGTGACCTTCGCGCGGACGCGCCGGCGCCGCTTGAGGCGCTTGGTGGGCTTGGAGGTGACGCTCATGCGCGCTTGCCGACCTTCCGGGCGACGTACTCGCCCTCGTAGCGGATGCCCTTGCCCTTGTAGGGCTCCGGCGGCCGCTGTTTGCGGATGATGGCGGCGATCTCGCCGACCTGCTGCTTGGAGTTGCCCTTGACGATCACGCGCGTGGGAACGGGCACCTCGAACTCGATCCCCTTCGGGGCGGGGATCTTGACCGGGTGCGAGTAGCCGAGCGCGAGCTCGAGGTCGGAGCCCCTGAGCGCCGCGCGGTAGCCGACGCCCTGGATCTCCAGGGTCTTGCTGAAGCCGGCCGTCACGCCCTGGACCATGTTGGCCACCAGGGAGCGCGTCAGGCCGTGCAGCGCCCGGTGCTCGGCGCGGTCCGTAGGCCGCCGGACGAGGAGCTCCCCGCCCTCCTGGACGACCTCGATGTCGCGCGACTTGCGCTCGAAGAGGTCACCGCGCGGCCCGGCCACGCGCACGACCTCCGCCTCGACCGCGACGGTCACGCCGGAAGGCACGGGGATGGGCTTCTTGCCGATTCGGGACATGATGGTTTCGAGACTTCCGGGCTACCAGACGAAGGCGAGCACTTCGCCGCCAACGCCCTCCTGACGGGCCTGGTGACCCGTCTTGACGCCCTTGGAGGTGGTCAGGATCGCGGTCCCCATGCCGCCGAGGACCTTGGGGACGTGCTTGGAGTCCACGTAGGACCGCCGGCCGGGACGCGAGACCCGCTTGAGGCCGGAGATCACCGACACGCGGGCATCCGTGTACTTGAGCTGGACCGCGAGCGTCTCGCCCGGGCCGCTGGTCGCCGGGCGCACCTCGTAGGAGCGCAGGTAGCCCTGCTCCACGAGGATGCGGGCGACCTCGATCTTGAGCTTCGACGACGGGACCTCGACGGTCTCGTGCGCGGCCGTGATGCCGTTGCGGATGCGGGTCAGGAAGTCCGCGATGGGATCGGTCATCGCCATTTAGCTTCGCTCCCCTGTGGACAAGCGGTTCGTATGGGGCATTCGTCGCTCCACATTCACCAGCTCGACTTCGTCATGCCGGGGATGTAGCCGTCGTGCGCCAGCTCGCGCAGGCAGATCCGGCACAGGCCGAACTTGCGGTAGACGGCGCGCGGGCGACCGCAGCGACGGCAGCGCGTGTATTCGCGGGTCTTGTATTTGGCGGGGCGCTGCTGGCGCACCCACTGGGAGGTCTTCGCCATGGTGGTCGGCAGCTCCTACGCGGGGACGGGGTCGGTGTTCAGGGACTCGAAGCCGCCGGGACGCCCATCGCGGGCGAACGGCATGCCGAGGGCGTCCAGCAGGGTGAACGCCTCCGCGTCGGACTGCGCCGACGTGGTGAAGGTGACGTCGAGACCGCGCACCTGATCGATCTCGTCGTAGTCGATCTCCGGGAAGATGATCTGCTCGCGGACGCCCATCGAGTAGTTGCCACGGCCGTCGAACGACCGTGGGTTCAGGCCCCGGAAGTCGCGGATCCGCGGGATCGCCACCGAGGTGAGGCGGTCGACGAACTCGTACGCACGCTCGTCGCGCAGCGTCACCGTCAGGCCGACGGGCATGCCCTCGCGCACCTTGAACTGCGCGACGGACTTCTTCGCCCGGCGCACGTTCGGCTTCTGCCCGGCGATCGTGGCGAGCTGCGTCTGCGCCGCCTCGAGCATGCCGCGGTCCTGCTTGGCCTCGCCCACACCCATGTTGAGGATGACCTTCTCCAGGCGCGGGGCCTGCATGATCGAGCTGTAGCCGAACTTGGCCTGCAGCGCAGGGCGGATCTCTTCGAAGTAGCGGGTCTTCAGTCGTGCGGCCATCAGTGGTCCTTCTCGTGAGGGCGCGGGTGATCTGTTGCGAGAGGGGCCACTAGTCCAGTTCCGTTCCGGAGCGCTTCGTGACCCGGATGCGGCGGCCGTCGTCGCGGCGCGCGACGCCGATGCGGGTCGGCTTGGAGTCCTTCGGGTCCAGGATCGCCACGTTCGAGACGTGGATCGGACCCTCCTTCTCGATCACGCCGACGGGCGCGTTCGGGCGGCCGGGCGTCGGGCGCTGGTGGCGCTTGACGATGTTCAGGCCCGCGACGAAGACCTTCGAGTGCTTGACGTCGACGCGCAGGACCTTGCCGGACTTGCCCTTGTCCTTGCCGGCCGTGACGATCACGGTGTCGTCGGTGCGGATGCGCAGAGGATGCGGCATGAGCTAGAGCACCTCCGGGGCGAGCGAGACGATCTTCATGTAGCCGCCCTCGCGCAGCTCGCGGGCCACCGGCCCGAAGATGCGGGTGCCGCGCGGGTTGCCGCCCTGGTCGATGATGACCGCGGCGTTCTCGTCGAACTGGATGTAGGTCCCGTCCTCGCGCCCGAACTCCTTCTTCGTGCGCACGACGACGGCCTTCACGACCTCGCCCTTCTTGACGGTGCCCTGCGGCGTCGCGGTCTTGACCGCGGCCACGATGACGTCGCCGACGCCGGCGTAGCGGCGGCGCGAACCGCCCATGACGCGGATGCACAGCAGCTCGCGGGCGCCCGTGTTGTCGGCGACCCGCAGGCGGGTCTCGTTCTGGATCACTTGGCCTTCTCCAGCACTTCGACCAGGCGCCAGCGCTTGGTGCGCGACAGCGGACGGGCCTCGACCACGCGGACGACGTCGCCGACGCCGGCCTGGTTGGACTCGTCGTGGGCGTGCAGCGTCGTCGAGGACCGGATGGTCTTCTGGTAGCGGCGGTGGCGCCGCGCGACGTCGATGCGGACCGTGATGGTCTTGTCGGCCTTGTCGGACACGACCGTGCCGAGGCGGAGCTTCGGCTGGCCGGTCTTCTCCGCGGCGGGCTCCGGCGGCGGGGACTTCGGGGCCTCGGCCTTCTTGGCCTTCACCTTGGCGCGGTAGCGGCGGCGCTGGTCGGCCTTGCGCTTGCGCTCGGCCGCGCGTTCCTCCGGCGTGGCGCCGCGACGCGCGCCGCGCTTGGCGACCGCGGCGCTGCGGCGCGCCTGGCGGCGCTCCTTGGGTGTCTTGAGGGTCTCAGGCTCAGTCGACGCCGCCTCAGCGGCGTCGCCGACCTGCTCGACGGCCTCGTCGGGCGCGCCGGTGGTATCGGGATCGTCAGCCATGTGTCTCTCTAGGAAGTCGTGTGGTGGTGGAGGTCGAGGCCTCGCTGGCGCGCGAGGCCATGCGCCTCGCCGCCCAGAAGCTCCCGATCCGCTGCAAGTTCGTGCAGAGGGAGGGCGATCTCTTTGA
>JAXDHL010000072.1:0-2545 GCA_034664525.1 Solirubrobacteraceae bacterium | reverse complement strand
GCCGCCAGCCACGGTCATCTCATCCGGGTGATGAGGCGGAGCGCTCGGTGCGGTGTGATGGACCGATGACCGCCACCAGCGACAAGGTCGACACGCACGCCGATCGCTACGGCAACGCGTTCCTGCTCACCGAAGCGCCCGACCATCGCCTGCCGGCGAGCGGGATGCCGGCGGTCGATGCGATGCGGCTGTTGGGCGAAGAGCTCGTGCTCGACGGCATCCCGATGCGCAACCTCGCCACCTTCGTGACCACCTGGATGGAGCCCGAGGCCCAGCGCGTCATCGCCGAGAACCTGCACCGCAACTACATCGACCACGCCGAGTACCCACGGACCGCCAAGATCGAGCAGCGCTGCATCCGCATGCTCGCCGACCTCTTCCACGCACCCGGCGAGACCACCGGCACGCGCACGCAGGGCTCGTCGGAGGCCATCATGCTCGGCGCGCTGTCGCTGAAGTGGAAGTGGCGCGCGCGACGGGAGAAGGCGGGGAAGGCGACCGACCGGCCGAACCTCGTGTTCGGCGGCGACGTCCACGTCGTCTGGGAGAAGTTCTGCCGCTACTTCGACGTCGAGCCGCGGATCATCCCGCTGGCGCCCGACAAGCTCACGATCGGGCCGGAGGACGTCGAGCCGCACGTCGACGAGAACACGATCGGCGTCGCCGCGGTCCTCGGGACCACGTTCACGGGCCACTCCGACGACATCACCGGCATCAACGACCTGCTGGTCCGTCTCGAGCAGGAGCGCGGGCTCGACGTCCCGCTGCACATCGACGCGGCCAGCGGCGGCTTCGTGTGGCCGTTCCTCTACCCGGACTCCGCGTGGGACTTCCGGCTCGACCGGGTCCGCTCGATCAACGTGTCGGGGCACAAGTACGGCCTCGTCTACCCGGGGCTCGGGTGGCTCGTGTTCCGGGAGCGCAGCGACCTTCCGGAGGACCTCGTCTTCTACGAGAACTACCTCGGCAAGCGCGACTCGACGTTCACCCTCAACTTCTCCACGGGCGCCGCGATGGTCCTCGCGCAGTACTACAACTTCGTCCGCTACGGGCATGACGGCTACCGGTACATCATGACCACGATGCAGGCCAACGCCCGAACGCTCGGCGAGCACATCACCGCATCGGGCGAGTTCAGGCTGGTCGGCGACGAGCACGCCGAGCAGCTCCCGCTGGTGGCGTTCCAGCTGGCGCAGGAGCGGAACTTCGACGAGTTCGACGTCGCCTTGCAGCTGGCCGCCGAGCGCGGCTGGATGGTGCCGGCCTACACGCTGCCGCCCAACGCCGAGCACGTCACGATCATGCGTGCGCTGGTCAAGCAGACCCTCGGCCACTCGCTGGTGACGACGCTCGCCGACGACATCGCGGAGGCCTGCGCGGCGCTCGCCGTCAAGGGCGGGCTGCACGAGATCGACCGCCAGAAGGTCAAGACCGGCACGGGCTACTGAGCCCCGGCGAGGCTCAGGCGTCGACCGGGCGCGGCGCGCCCATGTGGCGCGCGAGGGCGTAGATGACCATCACGTCGACGGCGAGGATCGTCACCGACAGGAACGGATGGCCCGCGATCCCGAGCATCTGCACCACGGCGTTGATCGAGGCGGTGGCGATGCCCACGATGCGCCCGAACATGTGCCGGCGGAGGATCGACACCGCCGCGGCCAGCTGCAGGGTCCCGACGACGATCCAGGCCCAGCCCCAGGTCGCCAGCCCGGAGAAGACGAAGGTCGCGTCCTTGTCGAAGAACTGCGAGTGCGACGCCGCGGCGATGCCGTAGACGATGCTCAGTGCGCCGGCGATGGCCAGCATGAAGGCGGCGAAGGTGGTCAGGTCCTGGTCGTCGCGCGCCTTGCGGAGGGCGGGATCGAGGTAGGCGTCGGGCGGCAGCGGCCGCGAATCCATCATGTAGGGGCTCATGCGGGTGGACATGGCGATGCTCCTCGTCGTGGGCGGTAGATGCGCTGCGCGATCGTCTACGGCCGGGCTGGTCAGGCCGGCTGGCGGGGGCGTGCGAGCGCGTCGCGCAGGGCGGCTTCGGAGATCCCGTCGAGCGAGGTCTGGATGACCTCGCCGGGGATGCGCACCTGGCTGAGCAGCCGGTCGGTCACCATCTCGCCGACCAGCACGACGAGCGCAGCGCCGCCGGGCGGCAGCTTGCTGCCCAGGTCCTTCATGAAGGTGTCGTCGATGCCGTTGTCGACCATGGCTCCGCTGGCGCCGCCGGCCGCGGCGCCGATCGCCATCCCGACCACCGGAGCCAGGAAGAGCAGGCCGATCAGACCGCCCCAGATCGCGCCGCCGGCCGCGCCGCTGCGGGCGAGGGAGGGCTGGTGGAGCTTCACCTTGCCGCCGGGCTGGTGCTCGACGAGGACGAGGTCGTCGATCTCGACGAGGCCGGCCTTGCTCGCCGCTCCGAGGTTGGTGGCCACCTGCTGAGCGGTGGCGAGATCGGGGTAGGCGAGGGCGACGAGGTCGCTCACGGGATGCTCCTGTTCGTTCGGTGCGGGTCGAGGCCGAGTATCGATCGACCCGCGACCGCTGACGTCAC
>JAXDHL010000071.1:0-2631 GCA_034664525.1 Solirubrobacteraceae bacterium | reverse complement strand
ACCGTACTGACCCTGATCGGCAACCGGCCCGAGTGGGTGCTGGCGATGGTCGCCTGCTTCCGCCAGGGCTACGTCGTGCTGCCGTGCAACGAGCAGCTGCGGGCCAAGGACCTGCGGATGCGGCTCGACATCTGCGCGCCGGCGGCGATCGTCGCCGATCCGCGCAACGCCGAGGCGCTCGGCGCCGCGGGCTGGGACGGCCCGACGCTGTGGCGCGACGCGGACGCCGCCGCCGCGCCGGAGCCGGCGCGCCTGGCCGCGACCGACCCGTGCCTGATCACGTTCACGAGCGGGACCTCCGGGGAGCCGAAGGCGGTCCTGCACGGCCAGCGCTATCTGCCCGGCCAGGCGCTGCAGGCCGCGCACTGGCTGGCCCCGCGCGCGGGCGACCTCGTGTGGTGCACGGCGGCGTCCGGCTGGTCGAAGTCGGCGCGCAACGTCTTCATCGCGCCGTGGATCGAAGGCGCCGCCGCGCTGCTGCACGACGCGCGCTTCGACCCCGCCGCGCGCGGCGAGCTGCTCGCGCGCGAGCGCGTCAACGTGCTCTGCATGGCCCCGACGGAGTACCGGGTGATGGCCAAGCGCACCACGCTGCGCGCCTACGACGACCTGCACGGTCTGGTCGCCGCCGGCGAGGCGCTGAATCCCGAGGTGCTGCGCGCCTGGCACGCGGCGACGGGCATCTGGGTCCGCGACGGCTACGGCCAGACCGAGACGGGCCAGCTGACCGGGCACCTACCCGGCGGCGCCCCGAAGCCGGGCTCGATGGGCCGCCCGCTCCCCGGCATCGCGCTCGACGTCGTGGACGGCGAGCTCGTGCTGACCGACCCGACCACCGATCCGACGTTCTTCCTCGGCTATCTGGGCGAGGGCGGCCACGACGCGTCGCGGCCCTGGCACACCGGCGACCGCGTGACGGTCGACGCCGACGGCTTCCTGTTCTTCGAGGGCCGCACGGACGACGTGATCATCTCGGCCGGCTACCGGATCGGCCCGTTCGAGGTCGAGTCCGCGCTGGTCGCCCACCCGGCGGTCGCCGAGGCGGCGGTGGTCGCCGCCCCGGACGACGAGCGCGGCGCGGTCGTGCGCGCGGTCGTCGTCCTGCGCGACGGGTTCGCCGCGTCCGACGCCCTCGCCGCCGAGCTGCAGGCGCACGTCAAGGACGTCACCGCGCCGTACAAGTACCCCCGCATCGTCGACTTCGCGGCCGAGCTCCCCAAGACGGCCAGCGGCAAGGTCCGGCGGGCGCTGCTGCGGCAAGAGTGAATATGTCAGCGCACGACACCATTGCGTTGGTTTTCGGACCGCCGCACCGTTTAGGTGTCGTGAACAGTTCGTCACGGATGACGGTGTTCGAGCCGGTCGCTGCTTCGAGCACGTACGAGGAGACCGTCGCCCGCCTCGGCGTGGCGATCCGGATCGGGATCCTGGCACCCGGCTCCAAGCTGCCGCCCGAGCGCGAGCTGGCCGACCAGCTCGGGATCTCACGCTCCACGCTCCGCCAGGCGCTGGCGACGCTGACCGCCAGCGGGCACCTGAACGCCGTGCGCGGCCGTCTGGGTGGCACGTTCGTGGCCGAGCATCCGCCGCTGGCGTCGGGCTGCAAGCACTCGCGCGACGACTGGCGGGCGCTGCTGGACTGGCGCCTTGCGCTCGAGCTCGGGATCGTCCAGCTGGCCGCCGAGCGCGCGTCCGAGGCGGATCGCGCCCGGCTGGACAGCGTCCACGAAGCGGCCGCCGCCGCGGCCGAGGGCGACTTCGCCGGCTACCGCCGGGCCGACGTCGCGTTCCACCTCACGCTCGCGGAGATCTCGGGGTCCGGGCGGCTGGTGCGCGAGATGACCCGGCTGCAGGGCAAGCTGTCCGACCTGCTGCACGAGGTCGAGCCGCCGCCGGACACCTACCAGCAGGCCAACGCCGAGCACGAGCGAGTGCTGCGGGCCGTGCGCGACGGCGACGCCGGCCGTGCGCTGGCCGAGATGCGCACGCACCTCGGCGCGACCGAGACGCTCGTCGCCGCGTCCCTCTAACTGAGGGTCGTCGTGCGGTAGCCCGACGCGCCCAGCGCCTCGAGGACCGCGTTCGCGTGCTCGCGGCCGCGCGTCTCGAGCACGAGCTCGACCGCGGTCTCGCGCACGTGCAGGTCGACGCCCTCGCGCACATGGCTGACGTCGACGATGTTCGCGCCCGTGCCCGCGACCTGCTCGAGCAAGCCGGCCAGCGCGCCCGGGCGGTCCGGGACGCGCGTCATCAGGACGAGCCGCCGGCCGGCCTCGCTCTCGTGGCGCCGCGCGACGGCGGCGAGCAGCCCGGCGTCGACGTTGCCGCCGCTCAGCACCGCGACGGTCTGGCCCTGGCCGGCCGGCGCCGTCTGGCCCCCGAGCAGCGCCGCGACGCCCGCCGCGCCGCCGCCCTCGACCACGAGCTTGGCGCGCTCCAGGCACAGGAACATCGCTTCGGCGATCTCGTCCTCGCCCACCACGACGACGTCGTCGAGCAGCCGGTCCAGCAGCGGCTGGGTGATCTCGCCGCTGCCCTTGACCGCGATGCCGTCGGCGATCGTGCGGCTGGAGTCGGTCACCCGCACGCGGACGATCTCGACCTCCGGCCGCGCGTCCTTGACCGCGAGGG
>JAXDHL010000070.1:0-4871 GCA_034664525.1 Solirubrobacteraceae bacterium | reverse complement strand
TGAACGTCGCGTGGCCGGTCAGGACGACGTAGAGCTCCTCGTGGACGCCCGCGCCGCCGCCCGTCTCGTCGTGCTCCTCGATCAGGCGCTCGCCCGCGTCGGCGGAGAACGCGTTCGTGCCGAAGGCGGTGATGCCGAGCGGCCGGCGGACAGGGCGCAGGTGGATGCCGGCGACGGAGATGTCCTCGAGCTCGCCGATGCGGGTGACACGGAACGTCATGGCGGGCGAGGGTAATCGGGTAAGCCTGGATTCAGGGTAAGCCCTGCGGCATGCCCCAGAACGCCCGTGAGGTCCAGCTGGCTCGCCGCCCGTCCGGCGCGCCCGTTCCCGAGGACTTCCGCATCGCCGAGGTCGAGGTCCCCGACCCGGCCGACGACGAGCTGCTGATCCGCAACGTCTGGATGTCGGTCGACCCCTACATGCGCGGGCGCATGAACGACCGCAAGTCCTACGCGCCGCCGTTCGAGCTCGACGCGCCGCTCTACGGCGGCGCGGTGGGGGAGGTCGTCGCGTCGCGCTACGAAGGGATCGCGGAGGGCGACTGGGTGGTGCACGGGCTCGGGTGGCGCGAGTACGCCGTCGCCGACGGGCACGCCGTCCGGCGGATCGACCCGGCGATCGGCCCGCCACAGGCCTTCCTCGGTGTGCTCGGGATGACGGGCCTCACGGCGTATGTCGGGCTGCTGGACATCGCCGCGCTGCGCGACGGCGACATCGTGTTCGTGAGCGGGGCGGCGGGCGCGGTCGGCTCGCTCGCCGGCCAGCTCGCCCGGGCGCGTGGCCACACGGTGATCGGATCGGCCGGGTCGCCGGCGAAGGTCGCCTTCCTGCGCGACGAGCTGGGCTTCGATGCCGCCTTCGACTACCACGACGGGCCGGTCGCCGAGCAGCTCGCGGCGGCGGCGCCCGACGGCATCGACGTCTACTACGACAACGTCGGCGGCGAGCACCTCGAGGCGGCCATCGGCGCGATGCGGATGCACGGCCGGGTCGCGATGTGCGGCTCGATCTCCGGCTACAACGCCACCGAGCCGCCGCCGGGGCCGCGCAACCTCGCCCTCGTGGTCGGCCGGCGGCTGACGCTGCGCGGGTTCCTCGTGGGCGACCACGCCGACCGCCGGCAGGCGTTCGAGGCGGAGGTCAGCGCGCTGCTGCGCGAAGGGCGGATCGTCGGGCGCGAGACCGTGGTCGAGGGCGGCATCGAGGTTGCGCCGCAGGCGTTCATCGACCTGCTGGCGGGCGCCAACACCGGCAAGATGCTGGTCAGCCTCGCTGGATGACCTTGACGGTCTGGATCATCCGCTGCGAGCAGCGGTCGCCGCCCGGGAGACCGGGTCGCAGCCGGTAGAGCGTGTACTCGCCGTTCTCGAGCACCGGAGCGCCGACGGCGTCGAACGGCCGGCGAAGGTAGCGCACGAGCACGAAGTCGGCCGCCCGCGACAGCGGCACGTGCGGGTAGGAGGTGCCGGTCAGCGGCCGCTGCGAGCACAGCGGGTGCTCGTGCAGCATGTACGCGGTCCAGAGCTGGACCGGGGGAGGGACGTCGAGCCGGATCGACGCCCCGGGCGGCAGCTTCGCGTTCCAGCTCGCCAGCGCCTGCGTCGTGCGCGGCAGCTCGTCGTACGTCGACGCGAGCTCGAACTTCGCGCCGGTCATCGCCCACCCGACCCAGGTCACGAGGCCGAAGAGCGCGACGTAGCGCACCCAGCGGCGCGGATGGTCGTGCCGGATCCGCGTCAGCGCGACGGCGGCGAGCACGACCACCAGCGGCCCGACGAACGCGAGCATCTTGAAGTGGAAGTACCAGCCGTACTGGCGCGCGCGCATCGCCCCGGCGACCAGCGCCCCGGCGGCGATCACGCTCAGCAGCCCGTAGCGTGCCGGGCGCTCGAGCCGCCACAGCTCGCGGCCGGCCAGGGCGGCGATGATCGCCAGCGCGGCCCACCAGCCGCGGTCGGAGACGATCGAGAAGAACTGCTGCTCGGGGAACCAGTCGAACAGATCGCCGCCCCACGCCGCCAGCGAGTAGTGCGGGTTGATCAGCAGTTGGGTGGCGCCGGTCAGCTTCTCCCAGACCCCGAAGAACGGGACGACGAGCGAGAGCAGCACGAGGTACCCGACCGCGCGCGTCCAGAGCGGCGCGGCCTGCAACCGGCGCCAGCCCTCGCGCAGGCCGAAGACCGCCGCGCCCGCCCGCCGGCGGGCGCGACGGTCGACCCACCACATCACGACCAGCACGAGCGCCGGGAGCGGCATCGCCAGCGGATAGGCGAACGCGCACAGGATCAGGAACAGCGCCATCAGCCCGGCGCCGCCGGGGCTCGGCCGCCGCACCACCAGCCAGGCCAGCGTGAGCGCGAACGGGAGCGTCAGGTAGCCCCAGGTCTGGTTGAAGTACGGGTGGACGCCGGTGTGGATGACCATCCGGTCGAGCCCGGCGATCACCATCGCGATGGCGGCCGCGCCGACCCCGGCGCCGAGCACCTCGCGGGCGAACACGAACCAGCCGGCGGCGGCGAGCGTCAGCAGCAGCACGCCGACCACCGACAGCACCTGCCAGGTCTCCAGCCCGGACAGCGCGGAGACCGACGCCAGCGCGTAGTAGATCGCCTGCTTGGAGCGCCAGACCAGCGGCACCTGGTCGACCGGCAGCGACGGGTCCTCCCCGAGCGGCGGCGCGTGCTTGAGGAACTCGGCCGTCCCCGCGGCGAGGTGCGCGTCGGACCCGTTGCCGATCACGGTCAGGAAGCCGGACCGGAACAGCGGGATGAGCGCGACCAGGAACAGCAGCACGGCGAGGTACACCGGCCACGCGAGCGTGCGGCGCTGCGCGGGCCGCTGCGGCCAGCCGCGGCGCATGACCGTGTAGGCCGACAGCGCCGCGCCGCCGGCGATCACCAGCCCGAGGTCGATCGCGAACGGGACGTGCGCGAACCCGAGCGGGGTCATGGCGAACGCCGTCGCCACCGCGCCGACGGGCAGGACCCACAGCCACTCGTGGCTGCGCAGGGCGTCCGGCAGCGCCAGGCGGGTGAGCCCGAGGCCGGTCACGCCGAACAGCACGACGGCCACGGCGACGATCCGCAGCACGTCGGGCAGCGCGGCGGCGCCCGTCACGCCGGCGTAGCGCGCGATGCGCAGCGCGAGGAGCGCCGGCGCGGCGACGACCAGCCAGCGCCAGAGCCGGCGCCTCAGGCGGTCTGGCGGTCTCGCGCCTGCCCGAGCACCCGGGTCAGGAAGACCGGGTTGCCCAGCAGGTAGCGCCGCCACATCCGTTGCGGCTCG
The DNA here is from genome assembly GCA_034664525.1 of Solirubrobacteraceae bacterium. Classification (GTDB taxonomy): domain Bacteria; phylum Actinomycetota; class Thermoleophilia; order Solirubrobacterales; family Solirubrobacteraceae; genus DATLGB01. Next base: position 1,585 of record JAXDHL010000070.1, on the reverse strand, counting down.
ATGCCGAGTCTGAAGATCCATTCCAGGCCATTGTCAGCCAGCCACCCCGGAGCGCGCGGGATCCGGCCGGACACGTAGTCGAACAGGGCGCCCACCGTCCAGAACACGTCCGCGTCGATGCGATCGGCGTGCTCCTGCACCCACAGCTCCTGCTTCGGGGTGCCCATGCCGACCAGCAGGACGTCCGGCTGGCGGTCGTTGATGTCCTCCACGACGCGTTCCGCGTGCGGGGAGCCGATCTCGAAGAAGCCGTGGTGCGTGCCGGCGACCCGCAGGCGCGGGTACCAGCGCTGCAGGTGCGATGCGGCCTCGCGCGCGATGCCGGGCTCGGAGCCGAGCAGGTAGATCGACAGCGCGCGCTCCTCGCACAGCGCGGCGAGCGTCCAGATCCAGTCGGCGCCGGTCATCCGGTGCGGGGTCGGCAGCTCGAGCGCCTTGGCCGCGACCCGCACGCCGTAACCGTCGCAGTAGACGAGGTCGGCGTCCTGCAGCGCGCTGCGCAGCTCCGGCCGCTCCTGGGACTGGTTGAGGACGTGCGCGTTGACGTACATGACGCGGCGCGGCCGCCCGGAGCCGACCCAGCCGGTGACCATGCGCAGCAGCTCGTCCGGGCGCCCGAGGTCGATCGGGATCTCGAAGATCCGCGATTTCGGACGCACATGACCCTCTTCGACGTCAACGCTCGACCCGAGCGTCTGGCTCAGCGCCATTCGCAAACCGCTCCCTGCCGGAGTGATGAGGCATCGTACGGCGTCGTGCTGACGGTCGCCATGGATGTCCGGGACCTGCGCCGGCCCGCCCCGCGCGGCTGGACGCGGTACGCGCGCGACCTGCTGGCGGCGCTCGAGGAAGCAGGGGAGATCGACATGCTGAGGATGGACGGCGCGGGCCGGCGCGGACCGGAGGTCGTATGGGAGCAGGTCGGGCTCCCGCGCGCGCTGCATCGGTCCAAACCCGACCTCGTCCACGCCCCGAACTGCTTCCTGCCGCTGCGCCGGCCGTGCCCGGGCGTGGTCACGATCCACGACCTCGCGTTCGAGCGGTTCCCGGAGGACTTCGCCCCCCGGACGCGCGCGAAGTTCCGCTTCCTCACGCCGCGCGCCGCCCGCTCGGCCGAGCGCGTGATCTGCGTCAGCGCCTTCACCCGCGACGACGTCTGCTCGCGCTACGGCGTCGACCCGGCGCGCGTGCGGGTGGTGGCGAATGCGCCGTCGCTGCCGATCGGGACGCAGCCGCCGCCGGCCGGCGACCCCTACCTGCTCGGCGTCGGGGACCTGCGGGCCAAGAAGAACTGGGGGCGGCTCGTGGCGGCGTGGCTGGCGCTGCGGGCCGAGGGGCTGCCGCACCGGCTCGTGATCGCGGGCGCCGACGCGGGGTCCGGGCCGTCGCTGCGGGCCGCGGCCGGCGACGCCCCGCTGTCGCTGCCGGGATACGTCGACGACGCGCGGCTCGACGCGCTGATGCGCGGCGCGGACGCACTTGTGCACCCGTCGCTGTACGAGGGGTTCGGGCTGGTGGTGGTGGAGGCGCAGGCGCGCGGGATCCCGGTCGCGGCGGCTCGCGGGACGGCGCTGACCGAGGCGGG
>JAXDHL010000069.1:0-6378 GCA_034664525.1 Solirubrobacteraceae bacterium | reverse complement strand
CTCCCAGTAGCGCATCTCCTCATAGAGCCGCCGCCCGCAGAAGTGCGCCCCGAGCTCCCGCGTCTGCTCGTTGTGGAAGCGGTGCAGCTCCCCGTCGGGCGCCGTCCAGTCGATGTCGCCGCCGGGTCCGGCGATGAACCCGTCCAGCGACACGCCCATCGAAAAGATCACCTTCCTCGCCACATCCTCCATTGTGTCGTGATACGCCCGTCCCGCGCTTCCAGCAGGATGGGACCGCACGGATGGCGACCGCACCGAACACGTCGACGACCACGGGTGGCCCTGAGCCTGCGCCGGCGCGCACAGCCTGGGCACGCAACCTCGCCGCGCCGATCCGCAGCTACCTGCACGCCGAGAGCGGCGGCGCGGCCGCGCTCGCCGTGGCCGCCGTCTTGGCGCTGCTGTGGGCGAACGTCGCGCCGCACGCCTACACGACGGCCTGGGAGACGAAGCTGACGCTCTCCCTCGGCAGCCACCAGCTCGGCACCGACCTGCGTGGCTGGGTCAACGAGGGCCTGATGACGCTGTTCTTCCTGGTCGTCGGCCTGGAGGCCAAGCGCGAGCTCGACCTCGGCGAGCTGCGGGAGCGCACGCGCCTGGCCATCCCGGTGATCGCCTCGCTCGGCGGCATGCTGGCGGCGGCGGGCATCTACCTGGCGATCAACGCCGGCGGCCCGGGCGCGCACGGCTGGGGGGCGGCCGTGTCGACCGACACCGCCTTGTCGCTCGGCGTGCTCTCGCTGCTGACGCGCGGGCGCGCGATCCGCCTGCGCGTGTTCCTGCTCACGGTGGTCGTGATCGACGACCTCGCCGCGCTCGCCGTGATCGCGTTCGGCTACACGAACCGGGTGTCGGTCACCGCGCTGGTGGTGGCGGCCGTGCTGTTCGCCGCCCTGTTCCTGTTGCGCTGGGCCGGCTCCTGGCGCGGGCCGGCCGCGGCCCTGCTGGGTTTCGGGATCTGGCTCGCGATGTTCGAGTCCGGCGTGGACGCGGTGATCGCCGGCCTGGCCATCGGGCTGGTGACGAGCGCGTACCCGCCCGCGCGCGACGACCTCCAGCGCAGCACCGAGCTGGCGCGCTCGTTCCGCGAGCAGCCGACACCCGAGCTCGCGTACTCCGCCGTCGCGAGCCTCACGTCGGCGATCTCGCCCAACGAGCGCCTGCAGTACCGCCTCCACCCGTGGACGAGCCGCGTGATCGTCCCGCTGTTCGCGCTCGCCAACGCCGGCATCCAGATCGACGGCCGCCTGCTGTCGGCGGCGGCGACGTCGCCGGTGACCCTGGGCATCCTGGCCGCCTATGTGGTCGGCAAGCCGCTCGGCATCGTCGGCGCGGCCGCGCTCGCGACCCGCCGCGGCGCCCGGCTCACGATCACCTTCCCGGCGCTGGCCGGCGGCGCCGCGGCGGCCGGCGTCGGCTTCACGGTCTCCCTGCTCGTGGCGGCGCTCGCCTTCCGCGGGGCGCTGCTGGAGGAGGCGAAGGTCGGCGTGCTGGCGACTGCGGTCGTCTCCCCCACGGTCGCCTGGCTGGCCTTCAAGGTCATGCAGCGGCTGCCGGCCGACGTGCGCGCGCGCCAGCTCGGCGCCACCGCCGAGACGATCGTCGACCTCGCCGAGGACGTCGACCCCGAGCACGACCACATCCGCGGCCGCCCCGATGCGCCGGTCACGCTGCTCGAGTACGGCGACTACGAGTGTCCGTACTGCGCGCATGCCGCTCCGGTGATCGCAAAGCTGCTCGACCATCTCGGCGACGACGTGCGCTACGTCTTCCGCCACCTGCCGCTGACCGACGTGCATCCCAGCGCCCAGCTCGCCTCGGAGGCGGCCGAGGCCGCGGGCGCGCAGACCGACTACTGGCGCATGCACGACCGGCTGCTCGACCACCAGGACGCGCTGGCGCCCTCCGACCTCTATCGGCACGCCGCCGACCTCGGGCTCGACCTCGACCGCTTCTCGGAGGACCTCCGCCGCCGCCGCCACGCGCAGCGCGTCGCCCGCGACGTGCAGAGCGCCGACGCCAGCGGCGTCTCCGGCACGCCGACGTTTTTCATCAACGGCCGCCGCCACCAGGGGCTCTACGACGTCGACACGCTCACCGCCGCCGTCAAGCGCGCGGCCCGGAGCGGCCGGCGCAGCTAGCGCCTACACGCAGAGCGGCGGCAGGAGGCAGGGCACGATCGTCGGCGTCGGAGTGGGTGTCGGCGTCGGCGTGGGGGTCGGCGTCGGTGTCGGCGCCGGGGTGGCGGTCGGCGCGGGCGGTGGCGGCGGGGGCGGCGCCGGCGCCGGCTTCGGGTTGCCGCCGGGCCGCTTGAGGTGGCGGTAGACGGCCGAGTACGCCGGTCGCAGCCCGCCGGAGGGTCCGGTCAGCCCGGCGTCGAAGCGCGCGGTCCGCGGCTGGCCGGTCCACTGGTAGATGTAGAGCCGCTTGATCCGCGGGCTCGAGTCCGCCAGCCGGAACATGAAGCGGGTCGCCCGTGCCGCGCGCCGCGGGTTGAACGGGCGGTGCGAGCCGAAGTTGACGATCCCGCCGGTCTCGGTGAGCCAGACGGTCCCGCGCACCGTGCGCAGCATCCGTCGCGTGCCGGTGCGCGTGTAGTCGTTCGTGTCCTTGTAGTTGTGCAGCCCCCACAGGCGCGGGCGCCCGGGCGCGCGGCGCTCGAACGCCTTCAACCACGCGACCATGTTGCTCTGGTCGAGCACGTCCGCCGCGGTGATCGTGCAGCCGCGGCAGAGCTTGCGCAGCGCGCCGTAGTACGCGGCGGCGAGGCCGGGGCGCTTGTAGGTCGGCTGCGAGCGGTGGTTGGCCTCGTTCCACGCGGTGTACACCGACACCTTCGGATAGCGCAGCCGGAAGGCCCGCACGGCGCGGCGGTAGCGCTTGACGGTCGGGGTACGGCACAGGCCGTGCACCCGCCGGCGGCCGTCGACGTAGCAGCCGCGCGAGTAGTTGAACGCGACCAGCGGCTGCACGTGCGAGGCGGCCGCCGCCGCCATCCACGCGTCGATGTCGGCCACCTCGAACGTGTGCCGCATCACGGCGTCGTAGGAGACGATCAGCCGCGAGACGCGCACGTCGAGCGCCTGGAAGGCCGGGTGGGCGAACATCGCCGGCGACTGGTCCGCGATGCCGACGACGTCCGCGCCGCGCGCGGGCATGGCGACCGCGAGCACGGCGGCCGGCAGGGCGATGACGGTGGCGAGGAGCAGCCGCGCGCGCAGCACGGCGCGGTTGATACCAGCTCGGGCGAGCCGCGGTCGCGCTTCGGCGACCGGGCCTGGCGCCACGCGCGTGGGCTGTGGGAGCATCGAGCGCGTGAGCGCCGCGATCGTGAGCATCGATCCGTTCGGCAACCGCCTGCATCCCGGGCCGGGGGCCGCGTTCGTCGTGCTCGTGGCGTTTCTCGTCTCCTACCTCGCGATCCGCACGAGCGCGCGGCTGACCCGCAGCGTGTCGTGGTGGCCCGGCGGGGTCCAGAGCGGCGGCATCCACATCCACCACCTGGTCTGGGGCATCGGACTGATGCTCCTGTGTGGCTTCCTCGCGTTCGCCGCCCCGCTGCAGTCGCCGTGGTGGCACCTGATCGCGATCGGGTTCGGCATCGGCGCCGGCTTCACGCTCGACGAGTTCGCGCTCTGGCTGTGGCTCGACGACGTCTACTGGAGCGAGCAGGGCCGCGCCTCCTTTGACGCCGTCATCGCCACGCTCGCGTTCGGCGCGCTCGTGGTGCTCGGCACGCGGCCGTTCGGACTCGACGAGCCCGGCTCGGTCCTCGGCACGGCGGCGACGATCGCCGTCATCGGCGGCCTGGCCTGCGTGTGCTTCGCCAAGGGCCGCGTCGTGCTCGGCATCGTCGGGCTGTTCATCCCGCTCGCCGCGCTGGCGGGCGCGGTCCGGCTCGGTCGCCCGGCATCACCGTGGGCGAGCTGGCGCTACGGCGAGGCCAAGCGCCACCAGGCCGGCGAGCGCTTCGCGCCGGAACGCCCGTCGGAGCGCGCGTGGCGCCGTCTCGGCGACCTGATCGCCGGCGCTCCGTCGAAGGACGACGCGGGCCGCTGACGGCGCTCAACAGGCGGGCGCGTAGGAACGGCCGGGCAGCGCGTCGTACCATTCCGCGCGGCTCAAGCGCCGCCCGGCGACCCGGCATGCCTGGCGCTCCCACGACCTCGGCCGGACGTCCCAGCGGTAGCCGCGGCCGTTGGAGAAGGCGGCGAAGACATGGGTGCCGTCCAGCGCGAAGAAGGCGACGGCGTTGAGGTTCTCGGGGCCGGGAAGCGCCGCGCCGATCGGGCGGCGGCTCGCGCGGTCCCAGAGGCGGGTCTGGCCGTCGGTGCCGGCCGTCACTAGCACCCGACCGCCGGGACCGGCGTCGACGCTCGAGATCGAGCCGTTCGACGCCCGGAAGGCGGGTCCGAGCGCGCGCCGGTCGCGCGCGGAGAACACGCGGACCCGGCCGTCCCCGCTGCCGGTCAGGAGCAGGCGCCCGTCGCGTGAGAAGCGCGCGAAGGTGGTGGCGCTCTCGTCGATGTGCAGCTGGGCGACACGGTGCCGGGTGCCGGCGTCGAAGACCTCGACAGCGTCCGGAAGCGGCACGGCGACCTGCGTCCCGTCTGTGCTGATGCCGGCGTCGCCGGTGGGCACCGTGCCGAGCCGGATCGCCGGGACCGTGGGTCGCCCGGTTCGCGCGTCCCACAGGCGCAGCGTGCCGTCCTCGCCGGTACTTGCGATCGTCGAGCCGTCGGCGCTGACGGTGGGCGTGAAGACGATGTCCCGGTGGCCGCGCAGGCGGGAGACCACCAGTCCCGTGCGGGCGTCGACCAGGGCGAGGAAGCCGTCGGCACCGCTCGCGACGAGCGTGCCGTCCGATCTGATGGCCGGCGCGAATGGCGTCGAGCGCACGCCCGAGCGGCCCTGGATGCGCACAACGCGCCGCCGCAGCGTCGTCAGGTCGACCACGCTGTCCGTGCCGTCGGCCTGCTGCATCGCGATACTGCGGCCGTCGCGGCTGATCGCCGCCGCCACGAACCAGTCACCGGACGTCCGTGCCACGTCGAACGGCGCGCCGAGGCGGCGATTTCCCTGCAGGTCCCACGTGATGACCGTGCCGTCCCCCGAGGCCGTGTACAACGTCCGCGATTCGCGGTCGATGGCGTGGCCGATAATCGGACCGGCATGGCCCGCGTACGTCTCGGTGGCGGCGGCGGAGCGCACGTCCCAGACGATCGCCTTCGCGTCCTGGCCGACGGTGACGAGCGTGCGCCCGTCGGGCGCGAACGAGGCGCCGCGCACGGCGGCCGCATGTCGTCCCGAGCCGATCCGCAGGCGGCCGCTCCGGAGATCGAGGAAGCGCACCGACCCGTCGTCGCCCCCCGCGGCGAAGATGTGCCCGTCCGGCGACAGCGCGCCGGCGACCGCGACCGCTGGGAACGTCCGCAGCGGGCGCAGCGTCCGCGCGTCGCGCACGACGATCGCGCTGCCGTGGAACACCGGGCGGGCGTTCGGGGCTGGGAAGATCGCGGTGCCGCGCGCGACGGTCACCAGCCGGCGGCCGTCCGGCAGGAAAGCGCTGAAGTCGGCCATCGAGCCGGTCTCGGGCACGGAGACCGGGGGTCCGAGGTGCCGCCCCGTCCGGCCGTCGAAGCGCAGCATGATCGCCGTCAGCCGCGGGTTCGATCCGCCGGACGCCGACTCGCGCATGACGGTCAGCGCGCGCCCGTCCGGCGAGAACGCGACGTTGATGAACTGGATGCCGCCGCGGGGGACCGCGAGCGTCGCCAGCCGCCGGAACGTGCGCCCGTCCAGCAGCTGCATCATGTCGACGCCGCCGACCACCAGCCGCGAGCCGTCGGGACTGAACACGAGCTGCCTGATGTACGACGGTTGCGGCCGGTACGGCGCGTGCACCGGGCGGTGGGTGAGTGGGTCGAGGAAGTCGACGTCGCCATGATCGTCCCCGACGGCCAGCACCCGCCCGTCGGGGCGCAGCGCCAGCTGGCTGAGGTGGGTCTCGGACACGCGCGCGACGCCGATCGCGGCCGGGCTGCGCAGCAGCGCGGCGAGTAGGTTGCCACGCGTCTGCAGGTCGTCCTCGAGCTCGACGCCCTGGCGCGCCAGCAGCAGCGAGCGGTCCAGGTCGTCCTCGACGAGCGCTTGGGCTCCGAGCCGCTGCGCCTCGGCGGCGCGGGCCTCGCCTCGGGCGGCGCCGCGCTGGCCCAGGAACAGGATCCCGGCACCCGCAGCCAAGACCAGCAGCACGGCGACACTCGCGAGCAGCGCCCGCAGGCGCCGGTTCGTGCGTCCAGCGCGACGAGCCTCGCGCTCGCTCTCTGCGCGGCTCGCGTCCAGGAACGCCCGCTCGAGCGCGTTCAGATCGTCGCC
>JAXDHL010000068.1:0-3078 GCA_034664525.1 Solirubrobacteraceae bacterium | reverse complement strand
GCGGTCAAGGGCGCGGCCGAGGCGCGGATCGACGCGGCGGTCGCCGCCGGCACCCTGACCAAGGAACAGGGCGACGCGGCGAAGCAGCGGCTCAGCAGCGGCGGCGTGCCGTTGCTCGGCGGTCCCGGGTTCGGCGGTGGCGGCCCGGGCGGCGGCGGTCCGGGTCATCCGGGCGGCCCGGGGGTCGGGATCCGTGGCTTCGGCGCAGACGGTGCTGCCGCCTATCTCGGCCTCAGCGAGGATGCGCTGCACACGCAGCTCGAGGCGGGCAAGTCGCTCGCGGACGTCGCGAAGGCGCAGAACAAGGACGTCGCCGGCCTCAAGGCCGCGATGAAGGCCGCGCTGACCAAGCAGCTCGACCAGGCCGTCACGGACAAGAAGCTGACCGCCGACGAGCGGACGAAGATCCTCGCGAGCGTCGACACGCGGCTCGACGACCTCATCAACAACACGCGTCCCAAGGGCGGCCCGGGCGGTCCGGGCGGCCCCGGGCACGGCCGCTGGCGCTAGGCGGTCAAAAGCACTCTGCGCGCGAGCGCCGGGGTGGGCGCGAGCACGAGCGTGACGGTGTCGCCGTGGGCATCCACGGTGGCACCGTCGACACGCGCCGCGGGCGCGGCGCGCAGCGCAGTCTCGAACTCGCCGGCGTCGCGCTCGGTGTCCCAGCGCCAGCGCATGATCAGCACGTCGCTGTCGCGGCACGGCGGCGAGCCGCAGGTCCCGCGCTGCCAGAGCTCGTAACGGTCCCCGCCCCACCCGGCGGCGGCTTCAGGCGCGCTCCCGCCCAGCAGCTCGTTGGTCTGCCATTCGCCCCACGTTCCGCCGGCCGTGCGACGCCAGTCGTCGGGCAGCGGGACCTTCAGGCGCACCGGAAGGGGCGCTTCCACCGCGACCCACTTCTTGGGATGCATGACCTGCTCGGTGCTGTCGGGCACCCGCACGCGATCGGCAAGGTCGACGAGCTTCCACGTCCCCCCGCCCGCCTGGCGCAGGGCCTGCGCGAACTGCATCCCGCCGACGTAGGGGAAGATCAGCTGGTCCTGGAGGAACTTGGGCAGGTCTGGACCGGTCTGGAAGGCGGACCCGAGCAGGCCGCCGAGCGCTTTCTCGGCCCCGACGTAGCGCAGCAGGTACTCCTGCATCACGAGCGTCGCGGTGCCCTCGACGAGGGCGAGGCGGGCCAGCGCGGCGTCGTCGCTCTCGCCTTCGCTCACCGCCAGCCCGAACCGCTGATCCTCGAGGGCGTGGGTGAGCTCGTGTGACAGGACGATCTCGCTCAACGCGTCCGGTGTCGCTGGAGAGACAATTCGCAGCCGCTTGGAGCGTGGGTCGTAGTAGCCCGCGACGCCCTCGCCGAACACCGAGGCGGAGATCGAGCGCAGATCGACACCGGGCTCGATCAGGCCGAGGAGCTTGAGCACCTCCTCGTCGGCGCGGCGGCGCGCCTCAGGGTAGGAGCGGTCGAGGTCCTCGAGGCCTTCACGCCGCGCCTGCGCGGGAGAAACCGTCTGCGGGACAGGCAGGGAGCGGAACCGCAGCCCGCGCAGGGCCTCGACGCGCGTGGCGATGCTGGAGACCGACGCGGCCTTGGTCACCGGCCGCGCCGGTGGGTCGCTGCCCTCCAGCGCGAGGAGTCCGATCAGCCCTGCAAGAACGATCGCAAAAGCGGTCCAAACCTGACGCATTCGCGCGAAAGCGTATGACGCTGTCGATCACAGCAAGATCCCGTAGCGCGCTGCGTTGGAGTGCTCAGTAGGCTAGTTCGAGCGTTGGCGGGCACCGATGGTGAGGAAATGAGCGCCGGAACCGGTGAGGAGACTGTTCCCCTGCTTCGGGCACGGCTCGAACGCACGGAGCAACAAGCAGCGTCCCGTCAGCGCCAATTGGAGCGCTACGCCGCCGACCTCCGAGAAGTCTTCAAACAGGAGCGCGCCCGCGCGCAGGAGCTGCGTCGCTCCTACCGGGCGACGGTCCGAGCACTTTCCAACGCCGTCGAGGCCCGCGATGCGTATACCGGCAAGCATGCCGAGCGCGTCACCGCCTACGGAATGGAACTCGCCCGCGCGGTGGGGATCTCCCTCGAGGAGTCACCGCAGATCGAGTTCGGTTTCCTGCTACACGACATCGGCAAGGTCGCGGTGCCGGACGCGATCCTGTTCAAGACCAGTCGGCTCACGGATGAGGAGTACACGCTGATCGCCCAGCACCCTGTAGTCGGAGCAGAGATCCTGCGCGATGTCGACTTCCTCGGCGAGGGCAAGCTCGTCGTGCGCCATCACCACGAACGGTGGGACGGGACCGGCTACCCGGATGGGCTGGCCGGCGACGAGATCCCGCTCGCCGCGCGCGTCTTCTCGGTCGCCGACACGCTCGATGCGCTGACCACGGACCGCCCGTACCGGCCCGCGTCGGATTGGGTGCACGCCCGCGACGAGATCCGGCGCGTGACCGGCACGCAGTTCGACCCCGCCGTCGTCGCCGCCTTCGACGCCATCCCCGACTCCGAGTTCGAGCGGCTCAGAGCGGGTGCGATGTGACCCGGACGATCCTGATCGTCGACGACGACCCGATGATCCGCAAACTGATCGCGACGACGCTCGAGGACATCTCGGGCTATCGCCTGCAGGAGGCGGGTGACGGGGTCGAGGCGATCGAGCGGGCCGTGAACGCGCGGCCGGAGATCGTCTTCCTCGACGTCGACATGCCACGCCTGAACGGGATCGAGACGTGCCGGCGCCTGCGCTCGGACCCGGCGACGGCGGGCGCGACGATCGTGATGCTCACCGGCGACTCGGGCGACGTCGTGGAACGCGGCGCCCAGGCCGCGGGCGCCGACCTCTTTCTGACGAAGCCGTTCTCGCCGCTGCACCTGCTGCGGCTCGTCGACCGCATCGGCGCGACGCGGTAGCCCTCGCCTGCGGTGAAGCTCGGGCTGCACATCGGCTATTGGGGCCTGGGGCTGACCGCGCCGCAGCAGCTCGAGCTGGTGCTCGAGGCGGAGCGACTCGGCTACGACTCGGTCTGGACCGCAGAGGCCTACGGCTCCGACGCGGCGACGATCCTCGCCTGGCTGGCGCA
>JAXDHL010000067.1:0-5333 GCA_034664525.1 Solirubrobacteraceae bacterium | reverse complement strand
GCGGGGCGCAGCACGGCGGCCAGGTCGGCGGCCAGGCGCTCGGCCTCGCCCGGCCGCAGGTCCGCGACCGTGATGCGGACCGCCGGCCCCGTCCGGAGCCGGAAGCGGCTGCCGGCGGCGATCGCCCAGCCCGCGGCGAGCAGCCCGGCGCCGACGATGTCCTCGGCCTCGACGGGAACCCAGACGTTGAGCCCGCTGGCCGCGCCGGCGGCGATCCCGTGCGCCGCCAGCGCCTCGATCAGCGCGCGCCGGCGGCCGGCGTAGATGGTCGCCGCCTGCTCGGCCCCGGCGAGCACGTCCGGGTCGGCCCAGAGCCGGGCGACGGCGCGCTGGGCGATCGTCGAGACCCAGCCCGGCCCGACGGCCTGGCGGCCCTCGACGCGGCGGATCGTGTGGTCGTCGCCGACCAGCACGGCGACCCGCAGGTCCGGCCCGAGCCACTTCGAGGTCGAGCGCACATGGGCCCAGCGGGCGCGGCCGGCGGTCAGCGTCCGCGCCGGAGCACCCGCGACCGGCCCGAGGTGGTCGTCCTCGATCACGAGCGCGCCGGGCGCACCGGCCAGCACGGCGCGCAGCTCGCGCGCCCGCCCGGGGTCGAGCGCGGCGCCCGTCGGGTTCTGCCCCCGCGGCGTGAGGATCACGGCGCGGGCACCGGCGCGCAGCGCGGTGGCGAGCCCCTCCGGGCGCATCCCCCGCTCGTCGACGGCGACCGGGATCGGGTGCAGCCCGAACGGGCGCACGAGGTCGAGCACGCCGGGGAAGCCGGGATCTTCGACGGCGACCGCGTCGCCGCCGGCAAGATGCACCGCCAGTACGCGCTCGATGCCGTCCAGCGCGCCGTTGACGACGCACAGCTGGGTCGCATCGACGCCGTCGGCGGCCAGCGCGGCGGACGCGACCTTGCGCAGCTCGGGTGCGACCGAGCGGGCGCCGTAGAGCCGCGGGGGCCCGTCAAGCGTGCGGAAGGCCTGCAGCACGTCGGGCAGCAGGCGGGCGTCCGGGTTGCCGGACGAGACGTCGCGCACGCCCTCGGCGACCGGCGGGCGCTCGAGCCCGGACGCAAGCGGCGGCCGGTCGGCGACCCGCAGGCCGGAGCGCGGGCGCGAGACCGCGATCCCGCGCCGGCGCAAGTCGGCGAACGCGCCGGCCACGGTCGTCGGGCTGACCTGTAGCGACGCGGCGAGGACCCGCACGGACGGCAGCCGGGAGCCTGGCGGGAGCGCGCCGGTGGCCACGGCGGACTCGACGCTGGCGGCGATGTCGCGCGCCGTGGCGCCGCGGATCGCGATGCCGCCGGGCATCTCGTGTCGAGCCTGGCTGTTACGCTGTGCCGGCACAGTCAGCCAACTGTACCAGAACAGATGCCATCTCCCCCCTCCCCCCGAGTCCGCGTCCGCCGCAACGCCAAGCGCGGTGACTACCAGCGCGAGACCATCGACGCCGTGCTCGACGAGGCGCTGATCTGCCACCTCGGGTTCGTGCACGACGGCCAGCCGTATGTGATCCCGACGCTGCATGCCCGCCTCGGCGACGACGTCCTCATCCACGGCAGCGCCGCCAGCCGCGCGCTCAAGACGCTCACCGCCGGCGCGCCCCTGTGCCTGACGATCACGCTCGTGGACGGCCTCGTGCTCGCCCGCTCGGCCTTCCACCACTCGATGAACTACCGCTCGGTCGTGCTGCTCGGCACCGCCCGCCTGATCGAGGGCGACGACGAGAAGACCGCGGCGCTCGAGGCGTTCACGGAGAAGCTGGTCCCCGGCCGCTGGGACCAGGTCCGGTGGCCGACGCGCCAGGAGCTGAAGGGCACGAGGGTCCTCTCGATGCCGATCGACGAGGCATCGGCCAAGGTACGCACCGGCCCGCCGATCGACGACGACGAGGACTACGCGCTGGACACCTGGGCGGGCGTCGTCCCGCTGGCGCTGACCGCCGGCGCGCCGGCGCCTGACCCGCAGCTGCGCGGCGGCATCGAGCTCCCGGCGCACGTGCGAGCATTGACCGGGTGAAGCGCCTCGCCGCCCTGCCCGTCCTGGCCGCGCTGCTGGTGACGACGGGCTGTGGCGGCGACCGGGCCGGGGCGCCGAAGCCGGCGCCGACGCCGGCCCCGACGCCGGCGTTCACCCACGTCAAGTCGTCGTCGCCGCGGCCGCACGGGCGCCACCTGACCGCCCGCCTGACCCACCCGGCGCACCTGCGGACGGCCCCGGGCGGCCGCACTCTGCGGCACCTGGCCGTCCGGACCGAGTTCGGGTCGGCCACCGTCCTCGGCGTCATCGGCCGCCGCGCCGGCTGGCTGCGGGTGATCACCCCGAGGCTGCCGAACCATCGCTCGGGCTGGATCCCGGTCCGCGACGCGCGGCTCGACGGTACGGACTACGAGATCCGCGTGGACCGCTCGGCGCATCGCGCGACGCTGCTGCACAGGCGGACAGCCGTCCTGCGGTTCCCGGTCGCGGTCGGCCGGCCGGGCAACGAGACGCCGCTCGGGCGCTTCGCGATCACGGACAAGCTGAAGCCGACCGACGCGACGTCCCCGTACGGCTGCTGCGCGCTGGCGCTGTCCGGCCACCAGACGAAGCTCGAGCCCGGCTGGCCCGGCGGCGACAGGCTCGCGATCCACGGCACGCCGGCGACCTGGAGCATCGGCCAGGCGGTCTCGCTCGGGTGCCTGCGCGCGCCGGCCAGGGCGCTGCGGCGGCTGATGCGCGCGGTCCCGCTCGGCACGCCGGTCGTCATCCGGGCGTGAGCGCCGCCAGGCGGGCCCGCGCGTCCGCCAGGGCCGCCGCCCAGCGCTCCTCGAGCTCGGCGAGCAGGTCCTCCCCGCGCAGCGCCGCGGCGAGCGACGCTTCGAGCAGCTGGGCGAACTCCGACCTGCGCAGCGCCTCGAGCCGCCGTTCGGCGTCGGTCACCGCGACCGTGGCGCTTCGTACATCCGATGGATGGATCGTTCGCCCAGCACCCTCCCATTGGCGCACGAGGTCGGCGACCGCGTCGGCGTCGCCGCGCCGGTAGGCGACGGTCAGGCGCTTCATGAACGCCTCGGCGTGGCGGCGGGCGGTCTCGTCGGGCGCGAGGTCGGGATGCATCGCCTTCGCCGCGCGGCGGAACAGCGCCTTCAGGTCCTCCGTCGGCGGGGCGCCGGCGGGTGCGGGGATCGAGCCGATGTCCGCGCGCGAGCGGCGCGAGCGCTCGCGGGCGGCGGCCTGCGCGAGCGAGTCGGCGACGAGATCGGCGATCCGTGCCTCGACCTCGTGGTACTCGGCGATCAGGATCCCGACCGCGCGCAGGTAGTCCGAGCGGAACGCCTCGATCTCGGCTTCGAGCGTCACCACCTCCAGCTCGAGGTCGGCGGCGCGGTCCCACAGCGCGTCGCTGCTCACAGCTCACGCACGTCGGCGCCGTGCTCGGAGAACGGCACGCGCATGACCTCCGCCCAGCCCGCGCAGCGCTCGCGCAGCGCCTCGACGACGCGGCCGGTCGCCGCGAAGTGCGTCCACACGAGCACGGTCGGGCCGGCGCCGGAGATCGTGGCCCCGAGCGCGCCCAGCCCGGCCGCCGCCTCGACGAGCGCCGCCGAGCGCGGGTACAGGTGGGCGCGGTGCGGCTGGTGCAGCCGGTCGCCGAGGCCGCGGGCGACGAGCGACAGGTCGCCGCGCTCGAGCCCGAGCAGCAGCTCCGCCGTCCGCCCGATGTTGAACACCGCGTCCGCCATCGGCACGTGCTCCGGCAGGGCGGCCCGCGCCTGCTTGGTGCGCACCGCCTCGGAGGGGACGACCAGCACCGCCTCGAGCTCCGGCGGGACGCCGATCCGCGTCACGACGCCATCGACGCAGGCGACGAAGCCGCCGTGCAGCGCGGCGGCGACATTGTCCGGATGGCCCTCGAGCTCGGTCGCGATCGCGAGCACGTCGGCGTCGAGCTCGAACATCGAGTCCGCGGCCAGCAGCCCGGCGACGTAGGCGGCGGCGCTCGTCCCCAGCCCGCCGGACAGCGGCACATCGGACCGGATCCGGAACTCGAACCGCCCCGGGTCGTGCAGGCGCGCGAACCCGCGCACGCACAGGTTGCGGCGATCGCGGGCGATCCGCAGGTCGGTGCGCACGCCGAAGCGCCCGGTCTCCACGACCTCGACCTCGACGTGGAGGGAGAGCGCGGCGGCGAGGACGTCGAAGCCCGGCCCGAGGTTGGCCGAGGAGGCCGGGACCCGGACCAGCCGGCGGCGGTTCATCCGAACAGCACGCGCTCGACCGCGGGGACCTGCGCCTCACACGGGACGACCGCGCCCGCGTGTGCCAGCGCGGTCTGCGGGTCCTTCAGGCCGTGGCCGGTGAGGATGCAGGCGAGCTTGGACGCGCCCTCGGCGCCGTTGGCGATCAGCCCGGCGACGCCGGCCGCCGACGCCGGCTCACAGAAGATCCCCTCGTGGGCGGCGAGGAAGCGGTAGGCGTCGAGGATCTGCTCGTCGCTGACGGCGCGAACGTCGCCCCCGGAGGCGGTCATCGCCCCCATCGCCTCCTCCCAGCGGGCGGGGTTGCCGATCCGGATCGCGCTCGCCACCGTCTCCGGCTGCGCGACCGGCGCGCCGAGCACGAGCGGCGCCGCCCCCGCGGCCTGGTAGCCGAGCATCCGCGGCGCCGCGCCGGCCTCGGTGAAGCCCTTCCAGTACGCGGTGATGTTGCCGGCGTTGCCGACCGGGATGCACAGCGCGTCGAGGTCGCCGAGCGCCTCGAGGATCTCGAACGCGGCGGTCTTCTGACCCTCGAGCCGGAACGGGTTGACCGAGTTGACGAGCCCGATCGGGTGCCGCTCGGCCAGCTCGCGGACGATCTCGAGCGCCTGGTCGAAGTTCCCGTGCAGGGCGATCACCTTCGCGCCGTGCATCAGCGCCTGGGCGAGCTTGCCGGTCGCGATCTTGCCCTCGGGGACGATCACCGCCCCGGTCAGGCCGGCGCGTGCCGCGTACGCGGCGGCGCTCGCAGCGGTGTTGCCGGTCGACGCGCAGAGGACGGCCTCGGCGCCCTCGCGGACGGCGGCGCTGACCGCGCACGTCATCCCGCGGTCCTTGAACGAGCCGGTCGGGTTGGCGCCCTCGATCTTCAGCCAGACCTCGGCGCCGACGCGCTCGGACACGCGCTCGGCGAGCACCAGCGGCGTCGAGCCCTCGCCGAGCGAGACGACCGGGTCCTCCGCCGCGAACGGGAGTTGGTCCCGGTAGCGCTCGATCAGCCCGACCCGGGTCATCTAGACGAACTCCTCCTCGATGACCCGGATCGCGCGCGGCTCGGCGCGCACGAAGTCCAGCCGGCCGATCAGCCGCAGCGCCGCGTACA
>JAXDHL010000066.1:0-3226 GCA_034664525.1 Solirubrobacteraceae bacterium | reverse complement strand
CGCTGATGGTCGTGCAGACCCTCGGCGGGACCGTGCCGGCCGAGATCGCGATGACCGCCGAGTACGACGAGCGCCTGGCCGCCCAGGCCCGCCGCGTCCCGCCCGCCGTCGTCACCCACCTGCTCGACCTGCTCGTGATCGGCATGCGCGCGATGAAGGACGGCGCCGACGCCCGCACGCAGCTCGAGCTCGCGCTGGTCAAGGCGGCCGACCCGGCGCGCGACCCGAGCGTGAAGGCGCTGCTGGCCCGGCTCGAGCGCCTCGAGCAGGGGACGCCGCGGGCGCCCGCACCGGTGGTACACGCGCCGGAGGTGCCGGCGACCGCAGCCGGCCGCGTGCGGTCCGCGTCCGCTGCGCCGGTGCAGACCGACGACGGTCCGGCGGCCGTCGCCGCGGTGGAGATCCCGGCGGCGGACCCCACCGAGGAACCGGCCGTCGCCGTTGCGGTCGTGCCGACCGCGGGCGCGCTCGACGCCGAGGCGCTGCGCGACCTGTGGCCCGCCGTGCTCGACCAGTTGTCGGCCGGCCCGCTCGGATCGTTCCTGGCCGACGCCGTCCCGGTGGCCGTCGAGGGCGAGACGCTGACCGTCGCGTTCGGTGAGTCGGGGGCGGCGCTGCTGCGTCACGCCGACCGCCCCGCGAATCGCGAGGCGGTCGCGACGGCGATCCGTGCCGTCACCGGGCGCGCGATGCGCCTGTCGTACGAGCTGCGCGCCGACGACGACTTCGACTTCGACGAAGCGCCGGCGGCCATCTCCGAGGACGAGCTGATCGCACGCTTCATCGACGAGTTCGACGCCCAGGAACTGCCCGACGAGGGGGAGACCCAGTAGCCATGCCCATGCCGCCCAACCTGTCCAAGATGCTCGAGCAGGCCCAGAAGATGCAGGAGGAGATGGCCGCCGCGCAGGACAAGCTCAAGGAGGAGAAGGTCGAGGCCTCGGCCGGCGGCGGCATGGTGAAGGTCGTCGCCACGGGCGAGGGGCTCGTGGAGTCGATCGCCGTCGACCCGGACGCCGTCGATCCCGAGGACGTCGAGCTGCTGCAGGACATGATCCTCGCGGCGGTCAACGAGGCGCTGCGCCAGGCCAACGCCCTGCGCGACAAGGCCATGAGCGCCGGCGCGGGCGACTTCGACCCGATGGCGGCGCTGGAGGGGCTCGGCCTCGGCGGCGCCCTCGGCGGCGGCGGTGGCGCCGGACTCCCCGGCGGCATGCCTGGCGGCGGTGGCGGTGGCGGCAACCGCGCCGCCCGCCGCTCCCAGAAGAAGAAGTAACGGGTTGTACGCCGCCCCGATCCAGCGCCTGGTCACGGAGCTGTCCAAGCTGCCGGGCGTGGGCGGCCGCACCGCGCAGCGGCTGGCGTTCCACCTGCTGCGCGCCTCGCCCGACGACGCGTTCGCGCTCGCCGACGCGATCCGCGAGGTGAAGGAGAAGATCGGGCTGTGCGAGGTCTGCTTCAACCTCGCCGAGGGCCCGCGCTGCACGATCTGCGAGGACACCCGCCGCGACGACGAGCTGATCTGCGTCGTGGAGGAGGTGGGAGACGTGATCCCGATCGAGCGCACGAGCGAGTACCGCGGCCGCTACCACGTGCTGGGCGGCGCCCTGTCGCCGATCGACGGGGTCGAGCCCGAGGACCTCAAGATCACCCAGCTGCTGCGCCGCGTCGCCGACCATCCCATCACCGAGGTCGTGCTGGCGACGAACCCGACGACGACCGGCGAGGCGACCGCGATCCACATCGCCGACGCGCTGCGCGTCCAGTCGCCCGAGGTCACGGTCACGCGGCTCGCCTCCGGACTGCCGGTGGGCTCGGACCTCGAGTACGCCGACGAGGTCACCCTCGGCAAGGCCTTGGCGGGGCGGCGGGCACTCTAGACTCGCGCCTTCGTGCCGGAGACCGTCGTCATGAAGTTCGGGGGCACCTCGGTGGCCGACGCGGAGCGCATCAAGCGCGCCGCCCGCCGCATGGTGCGCGCCGTCGAGCAGGGCAACCGCGTGGTCGGCGTCCTGAGCGCACGCGGCAAGACCACCGACGAGCTGATCTCGATGGCCGAGGAGGTCTCCGCGACCCCCGACCCGCGTGAGATGGACATGCTCCTCTCCACGGGCGAGCGCATCTCCTGCGCGCTGTGCGCCATGGCGCTCAACGACTTCGGGCACCGGGCGATCTCGCTCACCGGGTCACAGGCCGGGATCGTCACCGACACCTCGCACACGAAGGCCCGGATCCTCAACGTGCGCGCGGACCGGATCCGCGAGGCGCTCGACCAGGACCTGATCGTCCTGGTGGCGGGCTTCCAGGGCGTGTCGACGGCCAGGGACGTGACCACGCTCGGCCGCGGCGGCTCGGACACCACCGCCGTCGCGCTGGCCGCCGCCGTCGGCGCCGAGGTGTGCGAGATCTACACGGACGTGTCGGGCGTCTACAGCGCGGATCCGCGCGTGGTGCCCGACGCGCGCAAGCTGCCCGTCGTCTCGTTCGAGGAGATGCTCGAGATGGCGGCGTCCGGCGCGGGCGTTCTGCAGCTGCGATCCGTCGAGTACGCGCGCAACCACGGGGTGCGCATCCACTGCCGTTCGAGCTTCTCGGACGAGCCCGGCACCTTCGTCGTGGGCGAGGAGGAGACCATGGAACGACCGCTGATCACCGCCGTCACCCATTCGACCGACGAGGCGCGCGTCACGCTGCTCGGCGTGCCGGACAACCCTGGCGTCGCCGGGCGCATCTTCATGGCGCTGGCCGAGAAGAACTGCAACGTCGACATGATCATCCAGAACGAGCCGGTGTCCGAGGGCGCCGAGGCCGACATGAGCTTCACCGTGCCGCGCTCGGATCTGCGCGCCGCGCACGAGGCGCTGGACCCGATCATCGCCGACCTCGGCATCAAGTCCATCTCGGAGGACCCCGCGATGGGGAAGGTCTCAGTGGTCGGAGCCGGAATGCGCTCGCACCCGGGCGTCGCCGCCAAAGTCTTCGCCACGCTCGGCGACCGCGGCATCAACATCGAGATGATCTCCACCTCGCCGATCAAGATCTCCTGCGTCGTCCACGCCGACCAGCTCGCCGAGGCGGTGCGCTCGCTGCATGCGGCGTTCGAGCTCGGCGAGGGGGACATCAAGGCCGAGCACCCGTTCGGGAAGGAGCCCGTCGTATGAGCCAGGCCGCCTATCGCGTCGCCGTCGTCGGGGCCACCGGCGCCGTCGGCACCGTCATGCTGCGC
>JAXDHL010000065.1:0-10353 GCA_034664525.1 Solirubrobacteraceae bacterium | reverse complement strand
CCGAGCGGGCGGTCGGCAGGTTCTTGCCGACGTAGTCGGGCCGGATCGGGAGCTCGCGGTGGCCGCGGTCGGCCAGCACGGCGAGCTGGACCCGCTGCGGGCGCCCGTAGTCGAACAGCGCCTCGATCGCGGCGCGGGCGGTGCGGCCGGTGAACAGGACGTCGTCGACGAGCACGACCGTGTGCTCCTCGAGCGGGAAGTCGAGGTGGGTGGCGTTGACGACCGGCGACTCGCGGGTGGCGATGTCGTCGCGGTAGAACGCGATGTCGAGGTCGCCGAGCGGGATCTCGGTCTCCAGCAGGTCGCAGACCAGCTGGTGCAGGCGACGGGCGAGGTGGGCGCCGCGGCGATGGATGCCGACGAGCGCCACGGGGCGGCCGGCGTTCTTCTCGACGATCTCGTGCGCGATGCGCACCAGCGTCCGGCGGACATCGTCCTCGTCGAGGACGACCTTCTCGTGCATCTGGCTCCTTCCCGGCCTCTCTGGACCGGCTTAAAGGGTTCCTTGCGACCCGCAGGACGCTAGCAGCCGGTCCGGCGTCAGGCGGCCACCGCGACGCGGCGCGGAAGGTGCGCGGCGACGCGCCAGCCGCCGTCGTCGGTCGACCCCGCCTCGAGGCGCCCGCCGCACGCCGCGGCGCGCTCGCGCAGGCCGCGCAGGCCGTTGCCGGTCCCGGCGCCCGCGAGCCTCCGCTCCGCCCGCGCGGGCTCGTTGGCGACTTCGACGAACAGCTCGTCCGCGGCACCGCGCACGAGCACCCGCACGCGGGCGCCGGTGGCGTAGCGGATGGCGTTGGTGAGGCCCTCCTGCACGACGCGGCAGGCGGTCTCGACCGTCGCCGCGGGCAGGCCCTCGCGCTCGCCCTCGAGGCGGAGGTCGACGTCGAGGCCGCTGCCGCCCGCCTGCCTCACCAGCTTCTCGACGAGCGACAGGTCGGGCGCCTCGCCGATCGCGTCCCGGTCGGCGAGCAGCGCGAGCAGCCGGCCCATGTCCGCCTCCGCCTGGCGCGCGGCGCCGGCGATCGCCGTGAACGTCTCCGCCGCCAGCCCGCGGTCAACCCCCACCAGGCGCTGGCCGGCGCCGGCCTGGACGACCATGACGCTGATCGCGTGGGCGACGATGTCGTGCAGCTCGGACGCGATCCGGGCGCGCTCGTAGCGGACCGACAGCCGGGCGTAGGCCTCGCGCTCCTCCTCGAGCTCGCGGGCGCGCTCCCGCAGCCGCACGGCGACCTGCTCGCGCGAGCGCACCGCGCGGCCGGCGAACCAGATCCCCGGGGCGAGGAACGAGTACATCGCGGCGTCCATGTGCTGGGCGAGCGACATGGCCTCCGAGATGGCGGCGATGCCGAACGCCGCCAGGATCGACCAGCGCGCGCCGTCGTCGCGGCCGGCGCGGAACGCCGCGATCCAGACCAGCACGTACGGCGCCAGCACCATCCCCGTGCCGGTGGCGGCGGCGACGGCGAACCCGGCGAGCGCGACGATCCAGGCCGCGCGCGGCCGGCGGCGGTGGAAGGCGAAGGTCGAGGCGATCACCAGCGTGCCGGCGACGGTGCCGGGCGTCGCCTCGAGCCGCGGATCCGTCCCGCTCTCCAGCAGCGCGAGGACACTCACGAGGGTGCCGATCGCGACGGCGGTCAAGACGTCGCGGCGCCGCATCACACGCCCGCCAGGATGGGCAGGCGTGCGACCGCCTCCGCGCGGCCGCCCTCGGTGGAGGCGACGAGCGTCCCGTGGTGCAACTCGACGCGCTCGCGCGCGCGGTCGAACGCGGCGGCCGCCCGGCGTCGCGCCGGACCGGTGACCGCGAGGTCGAGCGCGTCGTCGCCGAAGCGCACCCGCACCTCGACCGCGCCGGCGTCCTCGAGGGCGCCCAGGAGGTGCTCGACCACGCGATAGGCCGACAGCTCGACGCCGACCGGCAGCACCCGTGGGCTGCCTTCGATCCGGAGCCGGGCGCTGGTCCCCTTGGCGCGCATGAGCAGGGCCTCGAGGTGCACGAGCGTGGGCTGCGGAGCGGTCGGCGCCACGTCGTCGTCGCGCAGGACGCCGACGACGGCGCGCATGTCCTCGAGCGTGCTGCGGCTGACGGTCTCGATCTCCACCAGGATGGCGCGGGCGGTGTCGTCGTCCTCGCCGGCCCCGCGGTCGGCGAGCGCCGCCAGGTCGGCGAGCCGGTCCTTGAGCACCGCGTCGAGCTGGGTGGACAGGCGGGCCCGGTCGGTGGCGACCTCGAGCCGGGCGCGCTCGTCGCGCGCGCGGCGCAACTCCGCCGTCCGCTCCTCGAGCTCGGCGACGAGCATCCCGCGCGCGTGCACGACGCGGCCGGTGGCCCACAGGACGATCGTGATCGGCGACAGCGCCGCGGCGATCCCGACGTTCAGCGCGCCATCGGCGAGGCCCATGAGGAGCTGGGCGACCACCGCGATCCCGAGCCCGAGCCGCGCCTCGCGCTGCGGCAGCCGCGCCCCGACGGCGAACGCCAGCAGCCACGTGACGGGCAGCACGATGCCGCAGCGGACGACGGTCCCGAACACGATGACGTGCACCAGCAGTCCCGCCGTCACCGCCGCCAGCGCGGCCAGCGGCGCGAGCGACCGCCACAGCATCGGCAGCGTCACCAGCAGGATGGCCGGGGCGGCGGCCGGGCCGACGTCGACGCCGTCGAACCCCACGTTCGCGAGCATGAGCCACACCCCGCCCGCGCACGCCGCGAGCGCGAGCGCGACGTCGACGCGCGGCACGCGCATCCGGAGCTCAGGCGGCAAGGGCCGCCCTTCGCGGCAGCGACGCGGTGACGCGCCAGCCGCCGTCGTCGGTGGGTCCCGCGTCGAGCTGTCCGGCGCAGGCGCCGACGCGCTCGCGCAGGCCGCGCAGCCCATTGCCGGTGCCCGAGCTCGCGAGGGAGCCGTGCACGCCGGCTCCGTCGTTGACGATCCTGACCAGCAGCGCCTCGGTGTCGCCGCGCAGGAGCACACGGACGGTCGCGCCGCTCGCGTAGCGGAGCGCGTTGGTGAGGGACTCCTGGACGACGCGGTAGGCCGCCTCGACGGCGGGCGCCGGCAGGCCCTCGCGCTCGCCCTCGAGGCGCAGCGTGACGTCGAGGCCGCTGTCGGCAGCGCGGGCGACGAGCTCCTCGATCAGCTGCAGGTCCGGGGCGGGGCCGATCGCCTGCTCGTCGCCGAGCAGCGCCACGAGGCGGCCCATGTCCTGCTCGGCCCGGCCGGCCGCTTCGGCGATCGCCTCGAACGCCTCCTGGGTGAGCTGGGGATCGACGCGCGCCAGGCGCTGGCCGGCCCCGGCCTGGACCACCATGACGCTGATCGCATGCGCGACGATGTCGTGCAGCTCGGCGGCGATCCGCGCCCGCTCGTAGCGGACGGAGAGCTGGGCGTAGGCCTCACGCTCCTCCTCGAGCTCGCGCGCGCGCTCGGTGAGCCGGGCGGCGACGCGGTCGCGGTCGCGCAGCACCCAGCCGGTGGCCCAGGCGGTCTCGGGCATGAAGGTGAAGATCGCCACCGAGTCGCCCTGGATCCCTGCGCCGATGATGAACGGGACCGACTGCGCCAGCAACGCGGCGACGCCCGCGGCGGTCGTGTCGCGCCTGGCGGCGTTGACGAGGAGCGCGAGCGCGATCACGAACGGGACGAACGGCAGCCCGGTGGCGCCGCCGCTCCACAGGGCCAGCGTGCCGACGATCCACGCCGTGCGCGGTGAGCGCTGCCACCAGATCGTCGCGAGCCCGGCGACGGCCGAGGCGAGCATGACGCGAACGCCGGGCGTGCCGCTGCCGTCGAAGTCGAAGCCGGCCGCTTGCGGGACGACGGCGAGCGCTGCCCAGACGGCGCCGCGGGCGAGGTCGCGGCGAGTCGGCACCTCAGACCCCCGCCAGTGCGACGGGCAGCTGAGCGATTGCCTCGGCGCGGCCGCGGTCGGTGGTCGCCACGAACGTGCCGTGGTGGAGCTCCACGCGCTCGCGGGCGCGCTCGAGCGCGGTGTCCGCCGCGCCGTGGCGGCGCAGCGGTCCGGTGACGACGAGCTCCAGCGCGTCGTCACCGAAGCGGACGACGACGCGCACGTCGCCGGCGTCCTCGATCGCCGCGAGCAGGTGCTCCACGACCCGGTAGGCCGACAGCTCGACGCCGGCCGGCAGCACGCGCGGGCTGCCCTCCACCTCGAGGCGGGCGCCGTGGAGCAGCGACTCCAGGTGGCGCAGCGTCGGCTGGGGCGCCGTCGGCGCGTCGAGGTCGTCGTGGCGCAGGACGCCGACCATCGCGCGCATCTCGTCGAGCGTGCGGCGGCTGCGGTCCTCGATCGCCTCGAAGCGCGCGATGGCGGCGTCCGCGTCCGCATCGCGGCGCGACGGGTTGGCCATCAGCGCGAGCTCGCCGAGCTGCCGCTGCAACAGGCGGTCGAGCTGCACCGACAGCCGGGCGCGATCCGTGGCGACCTCCAACCGGGCGCGGTCGTCGCGGGTGCGGCGCAGCTCGGCCGTCCGCGACTCGAGCTCGGCGACGAGGACGTTGCGGCCGAAGACGACGCGGCCGAGGCCCCACACCGCGGCGGTGAGCGGGAGGAAGAACGGCAGCACGTCCGGGCCGACCTGGCCGTCGTCGAGTGTCATGAGCACCACGCCGAGCAGCCCGAGCGCGAGCCCCTGCAAGGCCTCGCCGCGCGGCAGGCGGGCGGCGGCCGCGAACACCAGCACGAAGGTGACCGGGAAGACGATGCCGCAGCGCACGACGGTGCCGAACAGCGCGACGTTGAGCCCGATGGCGATCGCAGTGACCAGCAGGGCGAGCAGCGGCGCGGTGCTGCGCCACAACAGCGGCAGCGTCACGGCCAGGAAGGCCGGGACCACCAACCAGCTCGCATGCACCTTCTGGTCGGCGACGTTCATGGCCATCAGCACGGTGCCGCCGGCGCTCAGCAGCACCGCAAAGGCGACGTCCATCCGTCCGGGTCGGACACCGAGCACGCGACCGAGCATCTCGCCTCGCGGGCCTGCTGTGAAGGGCGCCGTGGACATGGGACGAGGTTGCACCAGCTCGCGCCGGGCGTCGTCACCCGGCCGGGTGACCGTGATCGGCGCCGGTCACCCGCGGGGGTGACGCGGACCGCCCCGAGGGAGATGATGCTCCTGGCCATGGGCGAACCGGGCTTCGTGACGATCCTGTTCACCGACCTCGTCGGCTCGGTCGCGCTGTTCGACCGCCACGGCGACGAGGCCGCCGACGGGCTACGGCGCGAGCACTTCGTCGCGCTGCGGACCGCGATCGCCGACCACGGGGGCCGCGAGGTCAAGTCCACCGGCGACGGGCTGATGGTCGCCTTTCCCAGCGCGGTCTCCGCCGTCCGCTGCGCGATCGCCATGCAGGAGGCCACGACCGGGGCCGCCGCGGGGCCGGAGCTGCGCGTCGGGCTCGACGCCGGCGAGCCGCTCGCCGAGGGCGACGACCTCTACGGCACGCCGGTGAACGTCGCCAGCCGCCTGTGCGACGCCGCCGACGCCGGCGAGATCCTGGCCTCCGACGTCGTGCGCCAGGTCGCCGGCCCGCGCGTCGAGGCGCTGATGCAGCCGGCGGGCGCCGTCCGCCTGAAGGGGCTCGCCGCGCCGGTCGCCGTCGCCCGCGTGGCGTGGCGCGACGAGGAGGACGCGCGCGACGGCGAGCCGGACGGCGTCCCCGGGCGGCCGATCTCGGTCGTGATCGCCGACGATCAGCGGCTGCTGCGCGCCGGCTTCCGCGTGATCCTCGACGCCGAGCCCGACATCACGGTCGTCGGCGAGGCCGGCGACGGCCGCGCCGCCATCGACGTCGTGCTGCGCCGGCGGCCCGACGTCGTGCTGATGGACATCCGGATGCCCGAGCTCGGGGGCATCGAGGCGGCCGAGCGGATCCTGGCCGAGCCGGGACTCCACACCGGCGTGGTCATGCTCACGACCTTCGACCTCAACGAGTACGTCTACGAGGCGCTGCGGATCGGCGCCGCGGGCTTCCTGCTCAAGGACACCCCGGCCGACCGGCTGCTCGACGCGGTCCGGGTCGTCGCGGCGGGCGAGGCCCTGATCGCACCCTCGATCACCCGCCGCCTGATCGGCCATTTCGCCGGCGCCGCGCGGCCGCTTCCCAGCGACGGCGTGCCGGCCGCGCTCGAGGAGCTGACCGCCCGCGAGCTCGACGTGCTGCGCCTGATGGCGCGCGGCTTGTCGAACGCCGAGATCGCCGGGGAGCTGATCCTGGGCGAGAACACGATCAAGACGCACGTGGCGCGGGTGCTCAACAAGCTCGGCCTGCGCGACCGCGTGCAGGCGGTCGTGCTGGCCTACGAGACGGGCCTCGTCGCGCGCGAGGCATGACCCGGCCCGTCCCGCCCGCGGCGTCCTACCTGCCCTTCTCGAGCTTCGTCTTGAGTGACGCGGTGCCAAGCGGGGTGCCGCCCTTCAATGCGTCGGTGCCGAAGGCGGCGTTCAGAGCGCCCGCGGCGGTGTCCGACAGCGCGGCGCCGACGTCGGTGATCGTGAGCGTCCTGGCCTCCGGTGTGATGGCGGCGCCGGACAGGTCGAGCTCGGCAATCGTCACGCGGTCCCCGCCGACCTGGGCGGTCAGGTGGGGCGCGGCGTCGATCACGATCCGGAAGTTGGTCAGGTCGACGTGCGTCGAGCCGCTCGAGATGCGCAGGCCGCCGGTGTGGCGGATCTGGCCGGCGTAGGTCTTCGCGTTCAGCCGGCCGGTGGTGATCGGGAACGCGACGCCGGCGGCGGACGCCGTCGACGGCGCGAGCGGCGCGACGGTCAGGCCGAGGCCGGTGAGCGCGGCGGCGGTGCCGGGATCGAGCGCGAGCGTGGTGGCGCCGCGGCTGACCCTGACGGTGCCGGCGTGCTTGGACTTGCCGGACCTCGCGGCGGCGCCGGCCAGCGGGATGGCGAGCAGGCCGACGACGAGCAGCGCGACGAGCGTACGGATGCGGGACACGAGTGGGAGACCCCCTTCTCGGGATGGACAGTGCCGGGGGTACGGGCCTTCGCCCGCCCGGGCTCAGGGATCGTGAGGGCCGTCGTCCGGACCGGGCGCCGCGGCGCTCTCCTCCGCCTCGAGCTCTACGACCCGCGGCGCACCGCGCTCGGGAAACGGGACGTCGACGGCGTCGAAGTCGCGCGGGACGACCGTGCGCTCGAAGGCGGCGCGCGCCTCGTCGCGGACCTCGCGCGGGAAGTAGCGCGTGGACAGATGCGTCAGCGCCAGCAGGGTGACGCCCGCCTCCGCCGCCAGCTCGGCGGCCTGGCGCGCCGTGGCGTGACCGGTCTCGCGCGCGCGCTCGACCTCGGACTCGGTGAAGGTCGCCTCGTGGACGAGCAGGTCGGCGTCGCGCGCGTGCTCGAGCGTCTCCTGGCACGGCCGGGTGTCGCCGGAGAGCACGATCCGCCGGCCGCGCCGCGGCTCGCCGATCACCTGCTCGGGCGTCACGCCGCCGACCGTCTCCCCCGCCTGCAGGCGCCCGAAGTCCGGGCCGGGCCGCACGCCGAGACGCGCCGCCTCCTCGGGGTCGAAGCGCCCGGGCCGGGCGTCCTCGACGATCGCGTAGCCGAGCGCGGGGACGCGGTGATCGACCGGGAACGACTGCACGCCGTAGGAGCCGAAGTCGACCTCGTCGAAGCGGTCGAGCTCGTGCAGGTGCAGCGGGTAGCGCGTGCGGCCCACCACCGGCGCGAGCGCGAGCCACAGCTCCCGCAGGCCGGGCGGCCCGTGGACGTGCAGCGGCTTCGTGCGCGCGCGCAGGTCGAAGGTCTTGAGCATCCCCGGCAGTCCCAGCCAGTGGTCGGCGTGGAAGTGGGTGACGAAGACGGCGTCGAGGTCGGGCAGGCCGACGGAGCGCAGCAGCTGGCGCTGCGTCCCCTCCCCGCAGTCGAACAGCAGCCGGTCGCCGCCGGCACGGACGAGGATCGCCGGCAGGCCGCGTCGCGCGGTCGGGACCGACCCGCCCGTGCCGGCGAAGAAGAGCTGGAGGTCCACGGGCTACCCGACCGCCACGAGCTCGAAGGCGACGCGCCCGCCGTCGCCGACGGTCGCCATGCCCATCGTGCGCGCGGGCGCGCGGCGGCGCTCGGTCGGCGAGCCGGGGTTGAAGACCTGGAAGCCGTCGCCGGTGTCCGCGTGCTCGGGCAGGTGCGTGTGGCCGAACACGACGGCTTCGGTGTCCGGGAACAGGCGCCGCAGCCGCTCGACGCGGCCGGCCTTCGGACCCGGGATGTGGACCATCCCGATGCGGGCGCCGCCGACCTCGGCCACGTGCCGCTCGGGCAGCCGATCCTGCAGCGTCGCGTCGTCGACGTTGCCGAGCACGCCGTGGACCGGCGGGCCGAGGCCCTCGAGCCAGTCGAGCACCTCGACCGCCATGAAGTCGCCGCGGTGCAGGATCGCGTCCGCAGACACCAATCGCTCGACGCACGCCTCCGGCAGCGTCCGGCTCCCGCGCGGGAGGTGGGTGTCGGAGACGATCGCGATCCGCACGGGTCCGGCGCAGGCTAACCTCTCCGCCGCGAGCGCCTGCCGCGGCAGGCCCCAGCGCCCGTAGCTCAGTGGATAGAGCGCGCGCCTCCGGAGCGCGAGGTCGCAGGTTCGAATCCTGCCGGGCGCGTGAGCACGAAAGCCCTGCAAACGCGTGGCTTTGCTTCTGCTCCCAGCCCGCTGCCGGATGATGGTAGCCACGGTCTGTGCGGGCCAGTGCCATCTCAGTGCCGAAACGCGAGCGGCATCCTGCGGGGCTTGGTTAGTAGCGGCGCACAGCGCGGAAGGGGATCTCGCCCTTGTGGTCGCGGTTGACCTCGAGGCTGATCCGGTACTCGCCGAACCTGGGTAGCGGCAGGCCAGTGAGCGACACAATCATGTTGGCCGGATGCGGCCACGCCGGCGGGTGGCCTTCCACGCGTTCAGCACGTACGTCGCCATCAACATGGCCGATCTCGGCTCCGTCCTCGTCCATGATCGACAGACGGAACGGATAATCCCTTTCGGTCTCGGTCTGGTGGAACCGCAAGCGGATCACCAGCACACCCTCGATAAAGGCGACGGCGCCTTCGGGTGCCTCTGCGGGCAGGGGGTTAAGCACGTTGACGGTGTCCCAAGCCCCACCTGAGATGTAGAGGAGGCCGTTGGGCGGGGCTTCCGCATGATTGGCCAGCATCATCCAGGTGATTTCCACCGGGTCATCCCTCCTCGCCGGCCAGAGGCCGCATTGCGTCTTTGAACCAACCACCGAGCACTGTCCAACGTCGTCTCGTACTCGTCCGCCGGCGCCTCGGCGACGCGCCGAATGGAACTCGCCCTCCGCACTTCCCTGCTGCGGCCCTGCGAGGGCAGACTCGATGGGGAAGCCCCCGCGCGTTTCGGCTTACGCCGACCCGCTGCAGATGTCCGCGACGAAAAACCCAGGCGTGCACCGGGTGAGCGGCTGCCAGTAGGCCCGGTACCCGGCGGCAAAGGCGTCCAGCGCCGCATTCCGTTGGTCGTCCGGGACACCCGCTGTGGCGAACTGGCGGACGCGAAACGCGTATTCGTCTCGATACGCCCGCACTCGGACGTCCGCACGTGACTGATGCGTCTCGCGCAAGAGCCGGCGAAATGCCTTCGCGCCGAAGACGCTGATGTCGCGCCTATAGGCGCGCCGCAGCTCTGTCCGCGAGACAGCACGGTCACCGAACACCACGGGCAGTTGACGACTCGGAACGCCGGCCGACGCGGAGTCGGGTAGCAGGACAATCGCCATCGCCGCTCCCAGAAACCATCGAGTCGTTGCCACCACGGTCACAGCAACGTATCGGGAACACCGAAGATGGCGCCGAGCGTCAGCCGCCCGCTTCGCGTGCGCATGCATGGACTTGTCCCTGGCCTCCTGCTCGGACGTCCAGGTCGCACGCACCTCGTTTCCGGGACCGTCATCTCGGGGGTCGGACGAGGACTCCGCCTGCTCGATCATCACGCTGACGCCGCGGCTGGCTCGCTCTCACGCATGCGCCGTGCTCGGATGCCGGCGGATGCAGTCCGCCTCCCAGGCCGCCCGTCGCGTGATCGCTGGCGGTCGCGCCGGCCTCATGGAGACCCGGCCCTACCGGCGCGTCCGCGACGTCGTCCTGCGCCTGCACCGCGCGAGAACCCGTGGGTCGTCCGCGAGGACCTCGCGCGCCGCTACCTGGCCGGCGACGGGATCCAGATCGGTGCTCTTGCGAGGCGCCGTGGCTCGCGGCCGGGTCCGCATGATGCGCAGCCGCCCGTATCAACGCGCCCGCGACGTCGTCCTACGTCTGCACCGTGATAACCCGTGGGTCGTTCGTGAAGACCTCGCGCGGCGTTA
>JAXDHL010000064.1:0-12465 GCA_034664525.1 Solirubrobacteraceae bacterium | reverse complement strand
AGGATGACCAGCGTCTCGTCGGCCACGCCGGACTCGTCGAGCGCGTTGAGGACCGCGCCGACGCCCTGGTCGAGCGACCGCGCGCTGGCCTTGAACGCGGCCATGTCGCGGCGCGTCTGCGGCGTGTCGGGCAGGTTGGCCGGCGGCAGCGAGTACAGCGCGTCGCGCACAGACGTCGGCTCGAAGTACTCGCGATGGGTCTCGAAGAAGCCGACGGACAAGAAGAACGGCTGCCGGCGCGGCAGGTCGCGCAGCGTCGCCGCGCTCGCGGGCGCGACCGCCGCCGCGCGCGTGTGGTCGATCTCGACGACGTGGTCGAACCCGATGTCGTCGGGGTCCTCGGAGACGTGCTGCTCGCCCACCAGCGCGGTCCAGTAGCCGGCGTCGCGCAACGTGTGGACCAGATGCTGGCGGTAGTCGGCGAGCCGGTAGCCCCGATGGGCGAGGCCGAGCATGCCGTTGGTGTGCGGGTGCGCGCCGGTCAGCAGGGCGGCGCGGCTGCCCGAGCACACGGGTGCGACCGCGAAGGCCTGCCGGAACAGCAGCCCCTGGTCGGCGAGCCGCTGGATGTTCGGCGTCGGGACCTGGTGACCGTAGGGCTGGACGTACCTGCCGGTGTCGTGCGAGTGGAGGTACAGGACGTTGAGCATCACAATGTCGACCGGTATTGTAGGCAATTCCGTGGAGCTACCGGATCAGGCCTATCTCGTCTGCGCGACGCCCCGGAGTGGTTCGACGCTGCTGTGCGAGCTCCTGTCCGCCACAGGCGTGGCCGGACGCCCGCAGGAATACTTCGAGGACCTGCAGGCTACGAGCCGCCCGCGCCAGCCGCGGCAGTACTTCGACGGTCTCGACGCCCCCGAGGTGCTGGAGCTGCTGGCGCCTGCGGAGC
Organism: Solirubrobacteraceae bacterium; assembly: GCA_034664525.1. Lineage (GTDB taxonomy): Bacteria > Actinomycetota > Thermoleophilia > Solirubrobacterales > Solirubrobacteraceae > DATLGB01. Next base: position 11,573 of record JAXDHL010000064.1, on the reverse strand, counting down.
CGGGCGTACCGCGACCGCCGGGCTCGTTCGCGCGCCGCTTCCCGGAGATCCTGCGTGAGGGGACGACGCCGAACGGCGTGTTCGGCGCCAAGTTGATGTGGGGCTACCTGCCGGACCTGCTGCTCGGCGTGCGCGAGATCCCGGAGGCCAGCGGCCGGCGCGCGCCCGAGGCGCTGGCCGCCGCGTTCCCGCGCCTGCGCTACGTGCAGGTGCTGCGCCGCGACAAGGTCGGCCAGGCCGTCTCGTTGTGGACGGCGGTGCAGACCGCGCAGTGGCGCGACGACGGCGACGGCCCGCACCAGCACGAGCCCGAGTACGCCTACCGCGCGATCGACCATCTCGTCGAGCAGCTCACCGCCCAGGAGCGCGCCTGGACGCGCTGGTTCGCGAACGCCGGCCTGACGCCGGTGACCGTCGTGTACGAGGATCTGGCGGCCACCCAGCGCGCCGTCGTCGGCGACGTGCTCGACGCACTCGGCCTCGAGCGTGCCGACGTCGCCGAGCCGCCGATGCGCCGCCAGGCGGGCGGCCGCTCGCTCGAATGGGCCACCCGCTACCAGGCCGAGCGCTCGGGCGAGGAGGCGGCGTGACGGAGATGGTTCGCTATACTAATTTCATATGGCAACCACTTCGACCGTCTCCGGCCTGGCGGCGCACCTGCGCCTGGCCGTCGCGCGCACCAATCGCCGGTTGCGCCAGGAGGCCGGGAGCGGTCTCAGCCCGACGCTGACCGCCGCGCTGGCGACGATCGAGCGCCACGGCCCGCTCACACCGTCCGAGCTCGCCGGCCGCGAGGGCGTCCAGCGCCCGACCGCGACCAAGCTGATCGCCCGCCTGGAGACCGACGGCCTGGTGCTCCGCACCGCCGACCCGGGTGACGGCCGCTCGTTCCTGATCAGCGCGTCGGCCGCCGGCCGGGCGCTGCTCAAGGAGTCGCGGTCGCGCAAGGACGCCTTCCTCGCCCGCCGCCTGCGGGCGCTGCCCGCCGAGGACCGCGCGACCCTCGAGCGCGCCGCCGACTTGCTCGAGCGGCTGCTCGCCGAGGAGGACCGCCGGTGACCGGCCTCCGGCGCGCCCTCGGCTCCCTCTCCGTCCACAACTACCGGCGCTACTTCGCCGGCCAGGTGGTCTCGATCTCGGGCAACTGGATGCAGACCGTGGCCGAGATGTGGCTGGTCGTGCAGCTCACCGGCTCGGGGGTGTCGGTCGGCCTGACCGCGGGGCTGCAGTTCCTGCCGGTCCTGCTGCTCGGGGCCTACGGCGGCGTGCTCGCCGACCGCTACGACAAGCGCCGGCTGCTGACGATCACCCAGACGCTGATGGCCATTCCGGCGCTCACGCTGTGGGCGCTGACGCTGAGCGGCCACGTGACGATCTGGGTCGTCTACGCGCTCGTGCTCGTGCGCGGGACCGTCAACGCCGTCGACAACCCGGCGCGGCAAGCGTTCGTGTCGGAGATCGTCGGGCCCGAGCGCGTGGTCAACGCGGTCAGCCTCAACAGCGTGATCGTCCACACGTCGCGGATCGTCGGCCCCGCGCTGGCCGGCGGCGTGATCGCCGTCCTCGGCGTTTCCCCGTGCTTCCTGGTCAACGCGCTGAGCTTCGTCGCCATGATCGTCGCGCTGCGCTCGATGGACCCGGCCCGCCTGCGGACGGTCCGGCCGACCGTGCGCGCCCGCGGTCAGATCCGGCTGGCGGTTGCCGAGGTCTGGCGCCGCCCCGAGCTGCGGATCCCGCTCGGGATGATGGTGGTGGTCGGCACGCTGAGCTTCAACTTCCAGGTCCTGCTGCCGCTGTTCGCCCACTTCACCTGGCACGGGACCGCCGCCTCCTACGCCCTGCTGACCAGTGCGATGGGGATCGGCTCGGTCGCGGGCGCACTGGCCGCGGGCGCGCGCAACCGCGTCACCCCGGCCCTGCTCGTCGGCTCGAGCATGCTGTTCGGGATCGCAAGCCTCGCCGCCGCGGCGGCGCCGACCCTCTTCACCCAGGCGCTGGCGCTGATGCCGCTCGGCGCCGCCAGCGTCACCTTCGCCGCGGGGGTGAACTCGAGCCTGCAGCTGGCCGCAGGCGAGGGGCTGCGCGGGCGCGTGATGGCGCTCTACGCCGTCGTCTTCCTCGGCTCGACGCCGATCGGCGCGCCGCTCGTCGGCTGGCTCGCCGGCTCCGTCGGGCCGCGGGCCGGGCTGGTGCTCGGTGGCGCGGCCGCGCTCGCCGCGGCCGCCGGCGCGCTGGTCGCCTACGCCCGCGCCGACATGCGCATCGCGCTGCGGCCGGCGCCGGCGCACAAGTCTTACGCCTGATTGAGGATCGGGGGCCTACCGTTCCCGGTGCACCATGGGCCTCTGGACCGACCCCGACGCGCGCAACGGCTCCAGCTACGAGTGGCTGCACACGCCCACGCGCCCGATGGTCCCGCCGCCTCCGCCGCCCCCACCGCCGCCCCCGCGGCGGCGCGGGAAGGGCTTCGTCGCCGCGGTCGCCGCGGGGACGGTCGCGATCGCGGCGCTGACCTCCGGCGCAGTGGTCCTGCTCACCGGCGCCGGTGACCGTTCCGGCCCCGGCAAGGCCGTCGCCCCGCTGCCGGTGTCCAAGGGCGGCACGGGCACGACCCGCGCGACCGAGATCTACCAGCGCGTGAGCTCCGGCGTGGTCTCGATCAAGGTGACCACCGGCCAGGGCGGCGCATCCGGCTCCGGCTTCGTGGTCGACGGCAACGGCACGATCGTCACCAACGACCACGTCGTCGAGAACGCGAGCTCGGTCAAGGTGATCTTCGACGACAAGGGCCGGCCGATCGACGCCCGCGTGGTCGGCACCGACCCGTCCTCCGACGTCGCCGTGCTCCACGTCGACCCGGCGAAGGCCTCGCTGCACCCGCTCACCTTCGCCGACTCGAGCAACGTCAGGGTGGGGGACAACGCGATCGCGATCGGGTACCCGCTCGGCCTCGACCGCACCGCCACCGCGGGCATCATCTCCGGCCTCGGGCGCACGATCCAGGCGCCCAACGGCTTCACGATCGACAACGTCATCCAGACGGACGCGCCGATCAACCCGGGCAACTCCGGCGGCCCGCTGCTCGACGATCGCGGCCGCGTGATCGGGATCAACTCCCAGATCGCCACCGCCGGCAGCTCGGGCAGCGTCGGCATCGGCTTCGCGGTCCCGTCCAACACGGTCCGCAAGGTCGTCCCGCGGCTGGAGCGCGGGCAGCGGATCCGCCGCGCCTACCTCGGCGTCTCGACGTCGCAGACGCCGAGCGGCAGCGGCGCGCGGATCGGCACCGTGACCCCGGGCGGCCCGGCGCAGAAGGCCGGCCTGCGGTCCGGCAGCGTGCTGACCGGCGCGGGTGCGGACACGATCCTGTCCGTCGACGGCAAGGCCATCACGGGTCCCGACGACCTCTCCTCCCGCATCGCCGGACACCAGCCCGGCGACGTCGTCCAGCTCCAGATCCAGCGCAACGGCCGGACCCAGACCGTCGACGTGACCCTGGGCGACCGCCCGGCCAACGCGCCGGCGACCGGTTCGCCGTGAGCCCCGCGGTACCGTTCGCGCTCGGCTTGCAGGCGCCGCTGTTCCTGCTCGGCCTGCTCGCCGTGCCGCTGCTGATCGGGCTCTACGTGCGACACGAGCGCGGCGCCCGCCGCGGCCGTGCCGCGTTCGCGAGCCCGGCGCTGCTGCCTGCCGTCGCCCCGCGGTTGCCCGGCTGGCGGCGCCACCTGCCGATCGCGATGTACCTGCTCGCGCTCGCCACGCTGGTGATCGCGCTGGCGCGTCCTCAGGTGACGATCGCCGTCCCGATCGACCAGGCCCGGGTGCTGCTGGTGTTCGACCAGTCGGGCTCCATGGCCTCGACCGACGTCGCGCCGACGCGCCTGGACGCCGCCCGGCGCGCGGCGGGCCTGTTCCTCGGCCAGGTCCCGAGCCGGGTCCAGACCGGGGCGATCGTCTACAACCAGGCCGCGCGCGTGGTCCAGGGGCCGACGCGGTCGCGCGCCGACGTCCGCAACGCGCTCGCGGCGGTCAAGCCGGCCGGCTCGACCGCCACCGGCGACGCGCTGAGCCTCGCGCTGTCGGTCGCCCGCCGCGCGGCCAAGCCGGGCGCCAAGCCGCCGCCGGCGGCGATCGTCCTGCTGTCGGACGGCAAGTCCGTGCGCGGCAGCGACCCGGTGGCCGTCGCCCGCGACGCGAAGCGGGCGAACGTGCCGGTCTACACCGTCTCGCTCGGCACCCCCCAGGGCACGATCCCGCGCCACGACCGCAACGGCAACGTCGTCGGCACGACCCCCGTGCCGCCGGATCCGAACACGCTCGCCCGGATCGCCGGCGTCTCCGGCGCCCGCAGCTTCGACGTCCGCGACGAGGCGAAGCTGTCCGCGGTCTACAAGCGCCTCGGCTCCCAGATCGCGCGCAAGAAGCAGCCGCGCCAGATCACGGCCGGCTTCGCGGGCGGAGCGCTCGCGCTCGTCGTCGCCGGCGGCCTGATGTCGCTGTTCTGGTTCGGCCGCATCCCGTAGCTTGACCAACAGCCGAGGGGCTCGCTCGCGCCCTCGGCCGTTCGTCGATCAGGTTCTTATGCGGCATTGAGCGCCGCGCGCCTAGCCTTTCGGACATGACCGACCCCACCCGCCTCTCCGCCGTCGACGGCGGGGACTCGCCTGGCGCCGCCGAGCCGCGCCGTGCGCTCGAACAGGTGCTCTACGAGACCAAGCGGGTGATCGTCGGACAGGACGCGATGCTCGAGAAGCTGCTCGTCGCCCTGCTCGTCGGCGGCCACGTGCTGCTCGAGGGCGTCCCGGGGCTGGCCAAGACGCTGACCGTGCGCACGCTCGCGCGCGTGCTCGGCGGCTCGTTCAGCCGCGTGCAGTTCACCCCTGACCTGGTCCCGGCCGATCTGGTCGGCACCCGCATCTGGCGTCCCGACACCGGCGAGTTCCAGACCGAGCTCGGCCCCGTGTTCGGCAACCTGCTGCTCGCGGACGAGATCAACCGCGCGCCCGCCAAGGTCCAGTCGGCGCTGCTCGAGGTCATGCAGGAGCAGCAGGTCACGCTCGGCGGCCGCTCCTATCCGGTGCCGCGGCCGTTCCTCGTGCTCGCCACCCAGAACCCGATCGAGTCCGAGGGCACCTACCAGCTGCCCGAGGCCCAGCTCGACCGCTTCCTCTTCAAGCTGCTGGTCGACTACCCGACGCTCGGCGACGAGGCCGCCGTGGTCGAGCAGTCGCTGTCCGAGGAGCCGACGGTGCGCGAGGTCATGCACATCTCCGAGCTCGACAAGTTCCGCGAGACCGCGTCGCGGGTGTTCGTGGACCGGCGCGTGATCGGCTACGCCGTCCGGCTCGCCGACGCGACGCGCAACCCCGAGAAGCACGGCCTGAACGACATCGGCTCGCTGGTCGAGTACGGCGCCTCGCCGCGCGGGCCGATCGGGCTGGCCCAGAGCGCCCGCGCGCTCGCCCTGCTGCGCGGGCGCGACTACGCGACCACGCGCGACGTGCGCGACGTCGCGGCCGACGTGTTGCGGCACCGGCTCGTGCTCTCCTACGAGGCGCTGGCGGACGGCATCAGCCCCGACCACATCCTCGACCGGGTGCTCGCCGCGGTCGATCCCCAGGACGACGAGCGGCCGGCGGAAGCCGCGGCGGCGCAGCGCTGACATGAAGCTGGTTGCCCCTCCGGCGCGCCAGGGGCCCGGCCCGCTGCCCGAGAGCGCGGTGCGCGCGATCGACGTCGCGGTCACGCGCCGGATCGCCGGCCGGATGCCCGGGGAGCACCGGGCGATCGGGATCGGGAGCGGGACCGAGATCGCGCAGCTGCGCCCGTATGTCGTCGGCGACGACGTCCGCATGCTCGACCCGGCCGCCTCCGCGCGCACCGGCGAGCCCTATGTGCGCCAGCACGTCCCGGAGCGGGCGCTGACGACCTGGCTGCTGGTCGACGTGTCGCCGTCGATGGCGTTCGGGACCCAGGATCGCCTGAAGTCCGACGTGGCCGAGGGCGTCGCCCGCGTGGTGACGCGCTCGGGCCTGCGCCGGGCGGGCAAGGTCGGGCTGCTCACCTTCGGCGCCACCGGCGGCGGGACGCTGCTCGCGCCGCGCGGCGGCCGGCGGGCGATGATCGGCATCCGCCGCGCGCTCGAGGCCGGCGTCGCGCCCGACGGCACCACCGATCCCGCCGGCCTGGACCGCGGGCTGCAGCGGCTCGGGCGCCTCGCGCGCCGGCCCGGGCTGGTGGTCGTCGTGTCCGACTTCCGCTCCGACGACGGCTGGCAGCGCCCGCTGCGCGCGATCGCCAAACGCCACGAGGTCGTGTGCGTCGAAGTATCCGATCCGCGCGAGGCGGAACTGCCCGACGCGGGTACCACCGTTCTGGTGGATCCGGAGACCGGCCGTGAGATCGAGGTCGACCTGTCCTCGCCGAAGTTGCGCGACGCGTTCGCGACCGCCGAGCGCGCGCGGGCGCTGAAGGTCGCCCAGGACGTGCGCCGCGCCGGGGCGCGCCATGTGGCGCTGCGCTCGGAGGGCGACTGGCTGCGCGGTCTCGGCGCCGGACTGGCACGGGGCCGCGGCTGATGAGCCTGCAGGCCCCCTGGTTCCTGGCGTTCGCGGCGCTCGTCCCGCTCGCGTTCCTGGCTCAGAAGGCGGCCGCGAGGCGCCGCCGCCGCTACGCGGTGCGCTTCCCGGCCGTCGCGACGCTCGCCACCGTGATCCAGCGGCCTCCGGCCTGGCGGCGCCGAGTGCCGCCGGCCCTGCTGGCGCTGAGCGTGCTCGCGCTCGCCGTCGCGCTCGCGCGCCCGCAGCGGACGGTCGCCGTGCCGGTCGAGCAGGCCTCGGTCATGCTCGTCACGGACGCGTCGGGATCGATGGAGGCGACCGACGTCCAGCCGACCCGCCTGGCGGCCGCCGTCGGCGCGGCGCAGAAGTTCCTCTCCAAGGTGCCGTCGGCGACCAAGGTCGGCCTCGTCGCCTACTCGACGGTCCCGCACACCGCCCAGGCGCCGACCACCGACCGCGACCTGATCGGCGCGACGCTCGAGTCGCTGTCCGCCGACGGCGGCACCGCCACGGGCGACGCGCTGGTGATGGCGCTGCGGGCGCTCGGGCGCGACCCGGACACGGCGGCCGCCCCCACACAGCGGCGGCCGCCGGCCGCGATCATCCTGCTCTCCGACGGCAAGGCGATGGGCGGGCGCGACCCGGACCAGGTCGCCAAGGCGGCCGGCCGGCTCGGCGTGCCGATCTACACCGTCGCGCTCGGCACCCCGGGCGGCGTGGTCGCGTCCCCGTTCGGCGACGTCATCCCGGTTCCGCCCGACCCGGCGTCGCTGCGCCGGATCGCGCGCGAGTCCGGCGGGCGCTTCTTCCGGGTGACCGACGCCGATCGGCTGAGCGCGGTCTACGAGAACCTCGGCTCGCGGCTGGGCACGCGCCAGCGCAAGCGCGAGGCGACGGCTGGGTTCGCCGGCATCGCGCTGGCGCTGCTGGCCCTGGCCGGGGTGTTCGCGGTCCGCTGGCGGGGCAAGCTGACCTGATGCTCGCGCTCGCGCCCGTCGCGCTCACCCACACGGGCCTGCGCCGCCCGCACAACGAGGACACGGTCTTCGCGACCGCGCGGCTGGCCGCGGTCGCCGACGGCGTCGGCGGGGCGGTGGCGGGCGAGGTCGCCAGCCGCGCGGCGATCGATCTGCTCGCGGTGCTCGACAAGTCCTGGCTCGGCGCGCCGCTGCCGGACGCCCTGGAGGCGGCGATCGTGGAGGGCAACGAGCGGATCGGCTTCATCGGCGCGTGCCGGCCGGCGCTGGCCGGGATGGGGACGACGCTGACCGCGGTCGCGATCGAGGCGGACACCGTCGTCGTCGCCAACATCGGCGACTCGCGCACCTACCGGCTGCGCGACGGCGAGCTGGTCCAGCTCACGCGCGACGACTCCCTGCTGCAGGAGCTGCTCGACGGCGGGCACATCACGCCGGAGCAGGCGCGAGTGCACCCGCAGCGGTCGCTCGTGCTGGCGGCGCTCGACGGCGAGGCCGGGCGGCGGCCCGCGATCCGGACCCTCGACGCCCGGCTCGGCGACCGCCTGCTGCTGTGCTCCGACGGGCTGTCGGACCTCGTCGACGACGCCGCGATCGCCGCCGCGCTCGCGCTCGGGCGCGCGCACGACGCCGCGCAGGCGCTCGTCGACGCCGCCCTCGCCGCGGGCGGGCGCGACAACGTGTCGGTCGTGGTGGCCGACGTCGTTGCCGGCGCGACCGGCTGGCGTCCGGCGGCCTGGTAGGACCGGGCGCCACCCGAGGCGGGCGAGCGGCGCCACAGATCGACACACGTGGCCGGTCGCTCGACCCTCGTCGGTCAGTGGTCGTCGGAGGACCACTGGCGCGCACGGCTGTCGGCCGTGTGCGGGAGTGGCGCACTGTGGACCTCCAGCCGACACACCCCACCGGATCGGCGACGTGTGCGCACCAGCGCGCCCGCCGGCGCGAACGTCAGCGCGGGACTGTCACGCCCGGGCGAGCGCGCGACGGCCGCGCAGGCCGTCCTCGAGCTCGCGGTCCAGCCGCAGCTCGCGGGCGATCTTGCCCAGGTCCTTGCGGTGCTCGCCGCCGACGAACGTGATGCCGACGCCGGTCTCGCCCGCGCGGCCGGTGCGCCCGACGCGGTGGGTGTAGGTCTCGGCGTCGCCCGGCGGGTCGAACTGGATCACGTGCGTGATGCCGTCCACGTCGAGCCCGCGGGCGGCGACGTCGGTGGCGACGAGCGTGGTCACCTTGCCGGCGATGAAGGACTTCAGGGCGCGCTCGCGCTGGCCCTGGGTCTTGTCGCCGTGCATCGCCAGCGCGGACACGCCCTGCGCCTTGAGGCGCTTGACCAGCCGGTCGGCGCCGCGCTTGGTGCGGACGAACACGAGCGTCAGGTCGCGGTCCTCGTCTACGAGGTGGGCGCGCAGGACCTCGAGGCGGTCGTCGCGCTCGACGGGCACGAAGCGGTGCTCGATGTCGGCCTTGCGCGAAGCGGACCCGCTCACCCGATGCTCGTGCCGGCGGGCGTTGTGCGTGTAGGCCTTGGCGACCTGGCCGGCCGCGCCGTCCAGCGTGGCCGAGAAGAACAGCGTCTGGCGATCCTTCGGGACGCGGGCGACGATGCGGTCGACGGCGGGCTTGAAGCCCATGTCGAGCATCCGGTCGGCCTCGTCGAGCACGAGCACGTCGACGTTGGAGAGGGTGAACGCCCGCCGCTGGAGCAGATCCTCGAGGCGGCCGGGGGTGGCGACGAGGATGTGCGCGCGGGCGGCCTCCTTGGCCTGCTTCTCGAGGCCGACGCCGCCGTAGGCGACGGCGACGCGCAGGCCGCGGGCGGCGGCGATCTCGTGCAGCTCGTCCTGGATCTGCTTGGCGAGCTCGCGGGTCGGGGCGAGCACGAGCGCCGACGGGGTCGGGTCGCTGGGCTCCAGGCTCTCGACGAGCGGGATGCCGAAGGCGAGCGTCTTGCCGGACCCCGTGGGGGACTTGGCGAGGACGTCGTGGCCCTCCAGGATGTCCTCGACGACGAGGTTCTGGATGGCGAACGGTTTTTCGATGCCGCGGCGATGCAGCGCACGTACGACGGGCTGCGACACGCCGAGGGCGGCGAAGGACTTCTGGGACAAGGGGGGCTCCTGAGTGGCGCGCTGTTGCAGCGCGCGGTGAAGTTCGGGGGACCGGCGTCGGTGCCGGTCGCGTTGCACCAAGGATACTCGGTCCACCGCACTAGATTGCGCAGATGCTGCTCGCCGCCCCGCCGCCGGTGCCCGCCACCGCCGCGCCGGCCGCGAAGGAGGTGCGCGTGCGGGTGCGGTCGCGGGGCGATGCCCGCCGCCTGCAGGCGCTGCGGCTGGACACCGGCGAGGTCGCCGTCCGCGGCTACGTGACCGTCGTGCTGCGGGGTGCCCGCCAGGCCGAGCGGCTGCGCGCGGCCGGCTTCAAGCCTCGAGCGCCCGTCCGCCCGCCGGCTCGCGGGAGGGCGGCCGCGGCGCTCCCGAGCGGCCGCAGCGCCTACCGGGCGCTCGACGACTACGAGCACGACATGGACGCGCTGGTCGCGGCGCACCCGGGGCTCGTCCGCAAGATCACCCTTCCGGGCACCTCCGTGCTCGGCCGCCCGATCCACGGCGTCGAGATCGCCACCGGCGTCGACCGCACGGACGACGGCCGCCCGACGGTGCTCGACGTCGGGCTGCACCACGCGCGCGAGTGGTCCTCCGGCGAGATGGTGATGGAGTTCGCCACCGAGCTCGCGAACCGCGCCACGAGCGATGCCCGGATCGCCCGGCTCGTGAACGGCGTTCGCACGGTGCTGATCCCGGTGCTCAACCCCGACGGGCTGGTCGCGTCGATGGCCGCGGTCGCCGGCGACCCGTACAAGCGCAAGAACTGCGCGGGCGGCATGGCCGGCGCCTGCGGCGACGGCGTGGACCTCAACCGCGACTACGGCGCGTTCTGGGGCGGCCCCGGCGCAAGCTCGACGCCCACCGACGACACCTACCGCGGTCCGGCGCCGTTCTCCGAGCCCGAAGCCCGCGCCCTGCGCGACTTCGAGGCCACGCGCCAGCTGGCGGTCGTCAACATGACCCACAACTTCGGCGGCCAGGTGCTCTACCAGCCGGGCTTCCAGCATCCGGATGAGCCCGGCCTGCCGGCCGGCAGCGCGATCCCGTACGGCGACCGGATGTCCGCGCTCGGCGCCTCGATGGCGGCCGCCGCCGGGTACACCGCGGCCCCGGCCTACCAGCTCTACGACGCGACGGGCGCCGCCGAGGACCTCACCTACTACGCGCAGGGCGCGTTCGGGTACACGACCGAGGTCGCCGGCAGCGACTTCCACGGGCCGTTCGACGCCGACGTCGCCGGGCAGTGGCCCGGGATGCGCGAGCTGCTGCTTCGCGAGGGCGAGGCCGGGCTCGACGCCGCCGACCACGCGACGATCGCCGGTGTCGCGCCGGCCGGGCGCACGCTGCGGATCGCCAAGGACGTCGCCCTCAGCACCTCCTACGTCGACGGCGGGGCCGCCCAGCCGTTCACCGAGCATCTCGAGTCGACGCTCACCGTCCCGGCCGGCGGGCACTACAGGTGGGCGGTCGACCCGAGCACGCCGCCGCTCGTCCTGCTGGCGGGCGGCACGCAGGCGTGGACGCTGACCTGCGAGGACGGCGCCGGCACCGTCCTGCAGACGCGCCGCGTCGTGGTGGCGATCGGCCGCACCGCCACCGAGGACCTCGGGTGCGGCGCCGCGGTGCCGGCGGGCCTCGAGATCCGGGCGGTCCACCGCAGCGGCCGCCGGCTCCGCGTGCGCATGAGGATCACCGGCGGGCCGCTGACCGGACTGCGGGTGACGCTGCGCGATGCCCGCGGCCACACCCGCGCGCAGGCCGGGCGCCGGCGCGCCGGCACGCGCGTCACCCTGACGGCGCACCGCGCGCTGGGTCCTGGCCGCTACCGGCTGCGCCTCAGCGCGACGGCGCCGGACGGCACGCGCGTGACGGCCACGCGCCAGGTTCGCGTGCGGCGATAGCGTCCCCTCCATGCCCTGCCTCGT
>JAXDHL010000063.1:0-3322 GCA_034664525.1 Solirubrobacteraceae bacterium | reverse complement strand
TGCCGCGCCCGCCTCCGGGGACCCCGTCGCCGCGCTCGAGACGCGGTTCGTCGACGTCGTCCGGCGTGTCTCGCCGAAGGTCGTGATGATCGAGACGCCCGACGGCCTTGGGTCGGGCGTGATCTTCGACGGCCAGGGTCACGTCGTCACCAACGCGCACGTGGTCGGGACGCGCAGGACGTTCCAGGTGACCTTCGCCGACGGACGCCGCACCGGCGCGACGCTCGTCTCCGCCTACCCGCCCGACGACCTCGCGGTGATCAAGCTCAAGAGCGAACAGCCGGCGCCGGCGGTCTTCGGCGACTCGAGCAAGCTGAAGGTGGGCGAGCTCGCCTTCGCCGTCGGCAACCCGCTCGGGCTGCGCTCCAGCGTCACCCAGGGCATCGTGTCCTCGCTCGGCCGGACCGTCAGCGAGGGCCCAGGCGGCGGCGTCATCTCGGCGGCGATCCAGACCAGCGCGCCGATCAATCCCGGCAACTCGGGCGGCGCGCTGGTGAATCTCGACGGCGAGGTGATCGGCATCCCCACGCTCGCGGCCACCGACCCGAACGTCGGCTCACAGGCGTCCGGGATCGGCTTCGCCATTCCGTCCGTCACGGTCAAGCGGATCGCCGGCCAGATCGTGCAGAACGGGCGCGTCACCGCGTCGGACCGCGCGTACCTCGGCGTCGAGGTCGCCACGAGCGTCGACGGCTCGGTCGTGATCGCCCGCGTCCAGAAGGGCAGCCCGGCCGCCCAGGCCGGACTCCGCGCCGGTGAGGTGATCAAGGCCGTCGACGGCCATCCCATCGCGGCGGCGGACGACCTCGCCACCTACCTCGCCGGCCGCCGGGTCGGGGCGAAGGTGAAGGTCGAGGTGCGCGACAGCAACGGCAGCACGCGCACCGTTCACGTCACACTGGGACGGCGGCCTCCGAACGCATGAGCTCCGCCGAGCATCCGGGCGGCTGCGACGCGTCTGCCGGCTGAGCGCGAGGTCACCCGGAGCGGCGCCAGCGGTCGGGATCCTGCGGCCAGCCGTCGGCCTCGCCGTACTCGACGGACGCGCGGTCGGCCTCCAGCTCGGGCGTTGACGCGTCTCGGGAGGGGTTGCACGAACGGTCGCAGTTCTCGATGAAGTCGACGAGGTCCCCCTCGGCCGCCTCCCAGCCCTCCTGCTCGCCGCCGCCGCCCTGGTAGACCGGCAGCCAGCGCTGCTCACGGTCGCTCAGCCCCGGACGGCGGGCCCAGCGCGTCTCGGCCAGGCCCGGCTCGCGGATCGGGCAGCCGCCGATCTCGGCCGCTTCACGTCCGGCGGTCTCCGCCTCGCGGGTGATCCAGGTCTCGACCGGGTCGTCCGAGCTGTCGCGCTCGATCAGGCGGTCGGCGTCGACCTTGGTTCCTTCGGCCCACTCGGCGCGTTGCGTGTCGGACTCAGGCTCCGCGGGCGCGGGCACCGACGGGCCGGGCGTCTCGATCGGCGGCAGATGGGGGCCACGCATTCTGTTCGCAATAGGCCGGGCTCGGCCGCGCCGCAAGGCGCCGGCGGCATGCCGCCGGAGACGACCCGCGTCCGAAGGTCAGTTGCGGCGCGGCCACGGATCAGCTGGCGTGGGCCCCGGCGAGGGCCAGCATCTTCAGGCATCGGCGGGGTGCGCTGCACACAGCGCCCGGCTTCGAGTCATACGGCGGTAACTCCGGCCGCCGGCAGAGGAAGGTGCAACGCCAGTGACGCTTCGCAAACTCGTAGGGGCCGTACCGGTCATCGCGGTGCTGGCGCTCGCTGCGCCGGTGGCGAGCGCGGGCGCCCAGACGCCCGGCTCGATGATCCCGTGCTACCCGTACCCGGCGTTCTGCGGCCCGAACGGGCAGCCGTGGTTCCCGCTGTCGTCCCCGTTCCAGTTCCCGCCCCTCACGGGCGCGACTCCGCAGTTCGGCCCGGGGCCGGTTCAGCTTCCGCCGCTCGTCCCGTTCCGGGCGCCGGGCGCTTAGGAGTCCCCGCCGGGCGCCGCAGCTGACGGCCGCGGCGCTGGGGTGGCCTTCGGCCGGCCCAGCGCCCGCGGGCGTAGTCTCGGTCCGTGCGGACCGTCGCGCTCACGGCGATGCTGCTCGTCGCCGGATCCAGCGCCGGATGTGGGTCGTCGCGGCCACCTCGGAGCCCGTCGACGGTTGCCGCTCGGCACGTGTCGTCGGCGCAGGCGCCGCTCCCGCGCCGGCCCGGCGCTGCCCGGCGGCTGACGCTCGGCCGCTCGGAGTCCGGGCGCCGGATCGTCGCGGTGCGCGCCGGCGACCCGCACGCCATCCGCGTGCTCGTGGTCGGCTGCATCCACGGGAACGAAGGCGCCGGGATCGCCGTCGCGCGTGCGCTGGAGCGCCGGCATGCCGGCGCCGATCTCTGGATCGTCCCCGACCTGAACCCGGACGGCCACGTGCATGGGACGCGCCAGAACGGCCGCGGCGTCGATCTCAACCGCAACTGGTCGTCGCAGTGGCCCGGTGGGGGCCGGCCCTGGGACGTCTACTACCCGGGCCCGCGCCCGTTCTCCGAGCGCGAGACGCGGCTCGCGCGCAACCTGATCCTGCGGATCCGCCCGCGGGTCACGATCTGGTTCCACCAGCACATGGACCTCGTGTGGGCCTGGGGCCCGAGCAGCGCCGCCGGTCGCATCTACGCCCGGGCTGCCGGGATGCGCTTCTACCACCACCCGTGGCTGATGGGCACCGCCGCGAACTGGCAGAACCATCACCAGCCGGATACGTCGGCGCTCACCGTCGAGCTGCCCGCCGGCAGCCTCTCACCCCGGCAGGTCCAGCGTCACGTGCGCAGCGTCCTGACCCTGGCCGCCCGCATCGCGCACCGCTGAGCGGGCCGCTCACCCCAGCGGGACGAGCAGGGTGACGATCTCCCACGGCCGGAACGGCACGACGACGGCGCCGTCGCGCACCTCGCACGGCTCGAGCGGCTCCTCGAGCAGGTTCGCGCGATCGGCGGACGCGACCGGCCCGGCGAGCCGGACGCGCGCGACGCCGCGGCCGCCGCGGGACTCGTAGAGCTGCAGGACCAGCGCGTCGCCGTCCTCGGCGCGCTTGACGGCGTCGAGCACGAGGCCGGGCGCGTCCTGGACCGTCACCCATGCGCCCGGCCGGACGCCGTCCGCCCAGTGCACGACCGCGTTGAACGCCGCCGCCTCGGCCACGACCCCGGCGTCCTGCCATGAGCCGGCGTGCGGGAACACCGCGTAGGCGAACGCGTGCCGGCCGCGGTCGGCGTCCGGGTCCGGGAGCCGTGGCGCCCGCAGCAGCGAGAGGCGCAGCGTGTCGCCGAGCGCGCTGTATCCGTAGG
>JAXDHL010000062.1:0-5285 GCA_034664525.1 Solirubrobacteraceae bacterium | reverse complement strand
ATCGTCACCGGCGGCGCGTCGGGGCTCGGTGCGGCGGTCGCCGGCGCGATCGCCGAGGCCGGCGGTACGCCGGTCGTGCTCGACCGCCAGGCGGCGGGGAACGGCAGCCTGCAGCGGCTCGTCGATCTCTCCGACACCGCGGCCGCCGAGGAGGCCGTCGCCGCGGTGGCCGACGAGCTCGGCGCCGTGGACGGGGTCGTCACCGCGGCCGGCATCGACGCCTGCGGTCCGCTCGGCGGCGTCGATCGCGACTCGTGGGAGCGCGTCATCGCCGTCAACCTGCTCGGCACCGCGGCCGTGGTGCGCGCGGCGCTGCCGCACCTCGAGCGCAGCCGCGGCCGGGTCGTCACCGTCGCGTCGACGCTCGGGCTGCGCGCCCTTCCCGACGCCACCGCCTACTGCGCGAGCAAGTTCGGCGTCGTCGGCTTCACGCGCGCGCTCGCCGCCGAGGCGGGGGACCGCGTCGGGGTCACGCTGCTGCTGCCGGGCGGGATGCGGACCGCGTTCTTCGACGGCCGACCGGAGCAGTACAAGCCGGGACCGGACGCCGACCTGGCGCCGCCGCAGGAGGTCGCCGCCGCGGTCGTCTTCGCGCTCACGCGCCCGCCGGAGGTCGACCTGCGCGAGCTCATGGTCTGCCCGCCGACCGAGCCGTCCTGGCCGTGAGCGGCCTCGTCGTGGCCCTGCGCGCGCTGGGTCTCGGCGACTTCCTGACCGCGCTGCCGGCCGTGCGCGCTCTGGTGCGCGCCCATCCGCAGCAGCGGGTCGTGGTCGCGGCGCCGCGGTCGCTCGCCCCGCTGGCCCGCCTCGCGGACGTCGAGCTCGTCCCGGCCGGCGAGTTGCAGCCGCTGCCGGCCGCGCTCCACGGCGCTGACCTGCTGGTCAACCTGCACGGCCGCGGCCCGCAGTCCCATCGCGTCGCGCTGGCCGCCCGCCCCCGGCGGCTGCTCGCCTTCGCGCATCCCGACGTGCCCGGCTCGGAAGCGATGCCCGCCTGGCGCGAGGGCGAGCACGAGATCGATCGCTGGTGCCGGCTGCTGCTGGCGGCGGGCATCGCCGCCGACCCCGCGGACCTGCGCCTCCGGAAGCCTGCGGTGCCGGGCCCGCTGATCCGCGGCGCGACCGTGATCCACCCGGGCGCGGCGAGCGCGGCCCGCCGCTGGCCCGCCGAGCGCTTCGCCGAGGTCGCCCGCCACGAGCGCGCCTGCGGTCGCGCGGTCGTGGTCACCGGCGGGCCCGACGAGCGCACGCTTGCCCGCGAGGTCGCCCGGCGCGCCGGGCTTCCGGAGCGGGCGGTGCTCGCCGGGCGCACGACGCTCGGGCAGCTCGCGGCGATCGTCTCGGCCGCCGCGCGCGTCGTCTGCGGCGACACCGGTGTGGCCCATCTCGCGTCGGCGTTCGGCCGTCCGTCCGTGGTCCTGTTCGGGCCCACGCCGCCGCAGACCTGGGGACCGCCGCCGGGCCCGCACCGGGTCCTGTGGGCCGGGCGTGCCGGCGATCCGCACGGCGAGCGCCCCGATCCGGGCCTGCTCGAGATCGCCGTGGCCGACGTCGTGCGGGCGCTCGCCGCGCTGGGAGCTGGTGGCGTCCCGAGGGTGTTCTGACCCCCTCCAGGCGCCAATGGCTCCGGCGGTGGGGGCGGACACCTCTAGGGCGCCAGGTCGGTCTCGACCTCGTAGAAGCGCTCGAGCGGGAGCCCCAGCTCCGCGGCGTGCTGCTTGACGCTGTCCGCGTCGGGCGAGTCGTACAGGCAGAAGGCCTTCATGCCCTCCGAGGTGCGCACGACGTGCGTGTGCTCCCAGGTGATCTGCGGATACCGTGCCGCCCGGATCTCCTGCGAACGGGCCGCGATCGCGTCGAGCTCCTCGCGCGTCACGTCGCCCACCGTGCGTTCCAGGAAGAATCTCGGCATGTCGCCAGTCTGGCACGCACCGGCGCGGCGCACGACCGGGGATCCCGTGAGCCGATGAGCGTCGCGATCCGCCTGCTGGGCAAGCCCGAGATCGAACGCGACGGCGTGCTCCTGGCATCGCCGCGCGGGCGCAAGACGTGGGCGCTGCTGGCCTACCTGCTGCTGTCCGAGCGGCCGCCGCCACGCACGCGCGCCGCATCGCTGCTGTTCTCCGAGGCCGACGACCCGCTCGGCGCGCTGCGCTGGACGCTGGCCGACCTGCGCCGCATGCTCGGCGGCCCGGACGTCGTGCAGGGCGACCCGATCGAGCTCCGGCTTCCCGCCGGCGCGGCGGTGGACGTCCGGGATGCGGCCCTGCCGGAAGGCGAGTTGCTGGAGGGCATGACCTTCCCGTCCAGTCCGGTGTTCGACGCGTGGCTCGGGGTGATGCGCCGATCGCTCGCCGGGGCGGCTCGTGCGCTGGCGCACGACGAGGCCGTCGCCCGGCTGGCCGCCGGCGATCTCGACCGGGCCACCGCCCTGGCCACCGGCCTCGTCGCCCGTGACCCGCTCGACCAGCCGGCGCAGGAGCTGCTGATCCGCTGCCTGGCGCGCGCCGGCCGCCACGCGGAGGCCGAGCGCCAGCTCGCCGAGTGCGAGGCGCTGCTCGGCCGCGAGCTCGGGGTCAAGCCCGGACCGGAGTTGCGGCTCGCGGCCCGTGAGCCCAACGCGCGGCCCGGCTCCGCGGCGGGTGACGGCGAGGCGGCGCTCGCCCAGCTCGAGGCGGGGGAGGCGGCGCTCGAGGCCGGGGCGGTCGAGCCGGGGATCGAGATCCTCCGGCGGGCGTGCGCCGAGGCGGCCGCCGCCGGTGACGCCGGCCTCGAGGCGCGGGCGCTGGCGACGCTCGGCTCGGCGCTCGTGCATGCCGTGCGTGGGCGCGACGAGGAGGGCGCGCTGCGACTGCACGAGGCCCTGCGGCTCGCGGACACCGGCGGGCAGCGGCACACGGCGGCGGTCGCGTGCCGGGAGCTCGGCTACATCGACACCCAGGCCGGCCGCAACCCGTCGGCCGGCCGCTGGCTCGCGCGGGCGACCGAGCTCTCGGAGGGCAACGACGAGCTGTGCGCGGTGCTGGGGGTCCGGGGGATGGCGCTGTCGGACCGCGCCCACTACGGCGCGGCGCTCGAGCTGCTGCACAAGTCGGTCGCGCGCGCGGACCGCTGCGGCCGTCGCCGCCAGGCGGCCTGGTCGCTGTCGCTGATCGGCCGCGTCCACCTGCTGCGGGGAGATCTCGCCCTGGCGACGGCGGCGCTCGACGACAGCCTCGCGCTCGTCGCGGCCGAGCGCTGGACCGCCTTCCGGCCGTGGCCGGAGGCGCTGCGGGCCGAGGTGTCGCTGACGGCCGGACGCCGGCACGATGCCGCCGACGCGCTGGAGCGCACGTTCCGGCTCGCCTGTCGGCTCGAGGACCCGTGCTGGGAGGCGATGAGCGTGCGCCTGGCGGGCCTGGTCGCCGCCGACGCCGGTGACGTCGCGACCGCCGAGGAGCGGTTCGCGGACGCGTTGGTCCGCGTCACGCGCGTCTCGGACGCCTACGCGTGGGTCCATGCGCACGTGCTGGACAGCGCGGCGGGGCTCGCCGTCCGGACCGGGGCGTCGGAGGCGCAGGAGCTCGTCGCCCGGCTCACCACGCTGGCGGAGCGCTGCGGGCTGCGCGAGCTCGTCGTGCGGGCGCACCTGCACCGGGCCGGGCTCGGCGACGGGGCGTCACTGGAGGCGGCCCAGCTGCTGGCAGCCGACGTCGACAACCCGGCGCTCGCCGCACTGATGCCGCCCGTCCCGGCCTGACCCCGGCTCACACGCAGCCTCACACGGCGCCGCCGTTGACTGCGCCCTGTCACCGAAACCAGGGAGGCTGCAATGCCGTACATCAACTGCCGGGTCATGGAGGGCGTCCTCGACGAGGACCAGAAGGCCGAGATCGCCGAGCGGATCACCGAGACGTTCGCGTCGGTGGTCGGCGAGCCGGTGCGCGGGCTCACGTGGGTCGTCATCGACGACCTGTCCAGCGGTCACCTGACGATCGGCGGCCGCCCGATCACCACGGAGGCCGTCAAGGAGGTCCTCGCCGGAGCGCCGGCGACCGCCTGACCGGCCGGCGGAGGGCCGGGCGACTACGATGCCCGGCCTTGCCCGCCGACCCCCGGCTCCAGCAGTGACAGAATCGCCCGCCGGCGCCGCGATGCGCGAGGTCATGAGCTGGAGCGACCTCGGGGTGGCGGCACGCGCGCTCGCCGGGCAGGTGCTCGCCGACGGCTACCGCCCGGAGGTCATCCTCGGGATCGCGCGCGGCGGGCTGCTGCCGGCCGGCGCGGTGGCGTATGCGCTCGGCGTCAAGAACGCGTTCTCGATCAACGTCGAGTTCTACACCGGGGTCGACGAGCGCCTGGCGGTGCCGATGGTGCTCCCGCCGGTGCCGGACCTCGTCGACGTCTCGCACCAGCGGCTGCTGATCGTCGACGACGTCGCCGACACCGGCGGCACGCTCGAGGTCGTGCGGCGCTTCTGCGTCGGGGCGGTGGCCGAGGTCCGGATCGCCGTCCTCTACGAGAAGCCGCGGTCGGTCGTGCGCTCCGACTACGTCTGGCGGCGCACCGACCGCTGGATCACGTTCCCCTGGAGCGCGGGCGAATAGGCGCCTCAGGGCGCCGAAGGCGGCGCGGCGCCTGGCTCCGTGCCCCACGCCGTGGGCTGCTCGGACACGCTGAACGCCAGCCGGCCGCCGTGCGCGATCGCCGCGCGGGTCAGCCAGGTGCGGCGGATCGGCCGGCCGTCGATCGTGGCCGAGGCGGTGTAGCGGTTCGCATCGCTGACTCCCGGCGCGTCGATCTCCAGTTGGCCGCCCTGGCGGCCGCCGATCGCGCCGATGCGCACCACCGCGCGCGGGAACTGCGGGGTGGTCAGGGTGAAGAAGCCGGCGCCGCTCATCGTGGGGTACAGGCCGAGCGAGGTCAGGACGTACCAGGCCGACATCGTCCCGAGGTCGTCGTTGCCGGTCATGCCCTCCGGCCCCGTGGTGAACAGCGACTGGGCGGCGCGTACGACCGTGCTCGTCTTCCACGGCTGGCCCGTCCACGCGTACAGGAACGGCGCGTGCAGGTCCGGCTCGTTGTTCGGGTTGTAGGTGCGGGCGCCGTAGTAGGCGTACGGGTGGCCGACCCAGGTCCGGCGGGCGGTCCCGGCGGGGTCGCGCAGCAGCGCGTCATAGGCGAAGAAGTCGTCGAGCCGGCGGACGGCGGCGCCCCGCCCGCCCATCAGGCTCACGAGGCCGGCCGGATCCTGCGGGACGAGCCATTGGTACTGGTAGGCGCCGCCCTCGTGGAACTGGTCGGCG
>JAXDHL010000061.1:0-4476 GCA_034664525.1 Solirubrobacteraceae bacterium | reverse complement strand
CGCAACGAGCTCGTTCTAGGGCTCTCCGGTGTACAGGCGGGGCCCCGGATTGGGCCAGCTAGACGCCTGTGCCCTGCTCGCCATCGACCCTGCGTCTTGGGACTACCGGGACCGCCGCGGATGAATGGGGTACCGGCGGCGGACGGCGTCGCCTCGAGCCTTCACAAGGAGGTCCTCATGTTTGCTCTCTCCCCACCTTTGTCCCGCGGCCATGCGGCGCTGCGTGGCGCGCTCGCGCTGGTGCTCGGCGTGGTGTTCCTGGTGTGGCCCGGCATCACGATCGGCACGGCGGTGGTGCTCTTCGCGGTCTACTGCTTCATGGACGCGTTCGCCGCCCTCGGGCGGCTCTTCAGCGCCGATCGCACCGCCGGTGATCGCGTGCTGATGATCCTCCGGACCATCGTCGATGTGGCCGCGGCGATCGTCGCGATCGCCTATCCGGGCCCGACGGCCGAGGTGCTGACGCTGATCATCGGCTTCTACGTGATCGTCGCGGGCGTCGTCGAGATCTCCGGGTCGAGGACGCTGTCGCGGCTGGGGACCGGGGGCTCCGGCTGGCTCGTCGCCGGCGGTCTGCTCTCGATCGTGGCCGGCCTGCTGCTCGTCGTCTGGCCGGACATCGGCGCCGTCACCCTGGCGATCATCTTTGGCGTCTACCTCGCGGCGTACGGCGGCGTACTGCTCGTCTCCGCCGCGTTGACGCCGAAGGGGGCCAGCGTGAGCGATCCCCTGACCTCCCCCTGACCGCCGGACCATGGAACCGCGCGGCCGCGACCTCACCCGACGGTCGCGGCCCGGGGCCCGTGCTGGGACGGAGCTGACGCGCGACGACCCGCTCTGGCCGGGGCAGCTCGCGGTGCTCGCTGCGCTCGCGTTGTATTTCGCGCTGCCGCCGAAGCTCACGATCGGCCCGAACTGGCTGCTCCCCTCGGCCGAGGCGGGATTGCTGCTGGCCCTGGTCGGCGCCACTCGCCGCGGCCGCACGCTGGCGCGGCGCCGCGAGCTGGCGCTCGGCCTCGCGCTGGTGGTCACCGCCACGAACCTCGTCGCCCTCGGCTTGCTGGTCCACTACCTGCTCGCGGCCGATCACGTCCGCGGCACCGACCTGGTCGGCGGGGGCGTGGTGATCTGGTGCACCAACCTGCTGCTCTTCGCGGTCTGGTCGTGGGAGCTCGATCGCGGCGGGCCAATCAGCGGCGGCACGGCGCCGGCGCCGGACCTGCTCTTCCCGCAGATGACCGACGCCCGCCTCGGCGGCGGCGTCTGGACGCCGCGGTTCGGCGACTACCTCTATGTCTCCCTCACCAACCAGACCGCGTTCAGCCCGACCGACACGCTGCCGCTGACCCACCGCATGAAGCTCCTCATGGGCCTGCAGGGTCTCGCCTCGCTGATCACCGTCGGCGTGGTCATCGCCCGCGCTATCGACAGCCTCAGCTGACGGGGCGAGCGTACAGGCGAGCGCATCGATCCGGACCGGCGAGTCCGGTTCGCCGCTAGCCTGGCCCGGGTGTCAGATCCTGCCGCCCGGCCGCACCCCTCGCGCAGCCTGTTCATCCTGTCGCTCTCCGGACTGGCGTTCTCGCTCGCGCAGACGACGTTGATCCCGGCGCTGGGCGACCTGAAGCTCCGCCTGCACACCGACGCGACCGGCGTGGCGTGGACGCTGACCGGCTACCTGCTCGCCGCCGCCGTGGCGACGCCGCTGTTCGGCCGGCTCGGCGACATGTTCGGCAAGCGGCGGATGCTCGTGGTATCGCTGGCGTGCTTCGCGGCCGGCTCGATGGTGAGCGCGATCGGCAACACGCTCGAGGTCGTCGTCGCCGGGCGCGTGCTGCAGGGCGTCGGCGGCGGCATCTTCCCGCTCTGCTTCGGGATCATCCGCGACGAGTTCCCGCCCGAGCGGGTGGCGCGGTCGATCGGGCTGATCTCGGCGATCCTCGGGATCGGCGGCGGGCTCGGGCTGATCGTCGGTGGCCTGCTCGCCGACCACGCCTCCTACCACGTGATCTTCTGGCTGGGCGCGGCGATGGCCGTCGGCGCGGCGGTCGCCACCGAGCTGTTCATCCCCGAGTCGCCCGTGCGGACGCCGGGCCGGGTCGATCTGCGCGGCGCGGCCGTGCTCTCGCTCGGGCTGATCGCGCCGCTGTACGCGATCTCGCAGGCCAACGCGTGGGGCTGGGGCTCGGCGCGGGTGATCGGGCTGATCGCCGCCGGGCTGGTCGTGCTCGGGGCATGGGTCCGGCTCGAGCAGCGGACCGCGTCGCCGCTCGCGAACGTCCGCACGCTGGCCAAGCCGCCCGTCCTGATGACGAACCTGGCCACGCTGTTCGTCGGCTTCGGCATGTTCGGATCGTTCCTGCTGATCCCGCAGCTGGCCGAGGCGCCCAAGGCCACCGGCTACGGCTTCGGGCTCGACGCGACGGGGGCGGGCCTGCTGATGCTGCCGGGCTCGCTGGCGATGCTCTTCATCGGGCCGCTGTCCGGCGTGCTCGGCGGACGCTTCGGGTCGAAGGTCCCGCTGGCGATCGGTGGTGCGACGACCACGCTCGGGCTGCTCCTGCTCGGCCTCGCGCACCACACGCACGTCGAGGTGCTGATCGGGTCGCTGATCATGTCGATCGGGATCGGCTTCGCGTTCGCGGCGATGCCGAATCTGATCGTCGAGGCGGTGCCGCTGGCGCAGACCGGCGAGGCGACGGGCTTCAACGCGCTCGTGCGCTCGGTCGGGTCCTCGCTGGGGGCGCAGGTCTCGGCGGCGATCCTCGCCGCCTCGGCCGTGGCGTCCGGCGTGCCGACCGACTCGGGCTACACGGCGGCGTTCCTGACCAGTGCGGGGATCGCGCTCGCCGCGACCGTGGTCGCGGCCGCCATCCCGGCGCGGTCGCGTTCGCGGGCGGCGGCGCCGGTCGCGGTGAAGCGATGACGCGCGTCGACGCGCTGCGCAACCGCGAGCGCGTGGTCGAGGCCGCCGCGGCGGTGTTCGCCGAGCACGGGCTGGACGCCGGCGTCGATGCGGTCGCCGTGCGCGCGGGCGTCGGCAAGGCGACGGTCTACCGCTCCTTCCCGACCAAGGAGCACCTGTTCGCGGCGGTCGCCGTCCAGCGGCTGCGCTGGTTCGAGGAGCAGGCCGAGGCGGCGGCCGTCCGGCCGGATGCCCACGCGGCGTTCGGCGACCTGCTCGAGGCGCTCGCCGAGGTCCAGGCGCGCGACCGCGTGATCGGCGGATCGCTGACCGGCGAGCTGGCCGAGGTGCCCGAGCTCGTCGAGGCGCACGCCGCCGCCCAGGTCGCGCTCGAGCGCGTGATGGCCGGCGCCCGGGCGGCGGGCGACCTGCGCACCGACGCGACGCCCGGGGACGTGCGCACGCTGTTCGGCGGCCTCTGCCGCGAGCTGGGGGAGCGCGGCGAGCGCGATCCGGCCGTCTGGCGCCGCTATGCGCGGTTGATCGTCGCGGCGCTCAGTAGCTGAGCGTCAGCACGTCCGCGCCCGCCCACTCGAGCACCCGCTCGGCCCGGGCGACCTCAGCCGCGGCGACGAGCGCCTCGTCGCCGAGCATCAGCGCCTGCAGCGCGACGGGGCAGACGAACAGCCGTCCGGCCGCCTCGGTCAGCTGGGCATGCAGGTCGCGCACGGCGGGCGCGGCGGGCGCGGCGCGGATCCCGTCCACATAGCCCTCGATCGCGAGCCGGACGCCGTCGCTCGTCAGCCACAATGCGGTCTCGTTCCCCCGACGCGCGCCGGCGACCGCGGTGAGATAGGCGGCGGTCACCCGCAGCGCGTCCTCGGCGCCGTGCGAGCAGCCGACCAGCAGCTTCCTGCGCGCGTCCTGCATGGGTGACGGCTACCCGTCGTGCAGGGTGCGCCACGCCAGCAGGCCGCCGAAGCCGGCGATCGCACCGCCCGCGCCGACGTCGATCACCTGCAGCAGCCGCGGCCCGACCCACCGCCGCGACGCCGCGACGCCCGTCGCCAGCAGGCTGCACCAGGTCAGGCTGCCGGCCGCGACGCCGGCCACGAGCAGGATCGCAGCAGCGTCGCTGTCACCGGCCACGCTCGCGGTCGACGCGGCCGCGAACACCGCCGCCCACGACGCGATCGTCAGCGGGTTCGACGCCGTTGCCGCCAGGCTGGTCAGGAACGCCTTGCGCGGCGAGGCGACCTCGTCCGCCGCCTCCAGCCCGGCCCGCACCCGGAAGGCGCTGACGATCGTCTTGCACCCAAGGGAGATCAGCACCGCCGCGCCCAGCATCCCGAGCGCGGTCCGCAATCCGTGGATCGACAGCAGCGGCGCCGCCCCGGCGGCGCCCAGCGCGGCGTACAGGCCGTCGATTGCGGCGATCCCGGCTCCGATCGCGAGCCCGACCCGCAGCGTCCCGCGCAGCGTCGAGCGGATCAGGAACAGGCTCAGGGGCCCGAGCTGGGCGGCGACGAAGAAGCCCAGGCCGAACCCGACGATCACGGGCCGCATGCGCC
>JAXDHL010000060.1:0-2525 GCA_034664525.1 Solirubrobacteraceae bacterium | reverse complement strand
GGCGATCCGGCCGGAGCTCGAGGCCCTCCGCACGGCGCACGAGGCGATCCGCCCCGAGCTCGAAGCGCTCGGCGACCGGGTCGACAAGCTGGCGTCGGTCGCCGACGTCGCGCGGGTGCGCGACTCTGTCGTGCTGGCGCTGACCGAGCGCATCGACTCCCTCGCTATCCGGCCCAGTGGGTCGCCCGGCGAGCTGGCCGAGGCACTCACGCCCATTCAGAACCGGCTCTCGATCATTGCCGCGGGCGGGCCGGCGCTCGAGCGGATCCAGGCGCTCGACGAGCGACTGCAGGGACTGGAGACGACGCTGGCCGCGCTGGGCCAGCAGGCCACACAGGCCGGCGAGGCCGCGGGCGGGATCCCGCAGCTCGGCGCCGACCTGCGGCGCGTCGCCGAGCAGGTGGCCGGCCTGGCCGGTCTCGGCACGGAGCTGGCGGCGGTCCGGGAGCAGACGTCGGCAACCGTCGGCCTGGCCGCCGACGTCTCGACAATTCGCAACGACGTGGCCGACGTCGGCAGCCGCGTGGACGCGCTCGTCATCCCGTCGACCGAGCAGGTCTCGGCGGCGGTCGCGCTGCGCCTCGCCGACCGGCTCGTCGACGAGCTCGCGCCGCGGGTCGCCGACATCGTCCTCGGACGCATCGGTCCGATGGTCGCCCAGGAGGTCGGCAACAAGGTCGCCGGCAGCGTCATCGACGGCGTCGAGGCCTCGACCTCTCAGGTCGAGGACCGGCTCCGCACGCACATCGACGAGGCAATCCTCACCCTCGCCGAGGCGTTGCTGCGCAAGCGCCGCCCGAACCGCTCATGGGCGCCCGACACCGTCGCCGACGACGAGGACGAGGACGACGAGGGCCAGCCGGTAGCGGAACTCGCGCCGCCGCCCGCCCCGGCTCGCCGGCGGCAGGCCGCGCCAGCCGCGGCGACGCCGCCCGCTCCGCCTGCCGGCGGGGCGCAGGAGGAGAAGAAGCCGCCGGCAAAGGCCCAGGAAACGACACAGGAGACAGCGCAGGAGACAGCGCAGGAGACAGCGCAGGAGGCGGCCGTCGCCGCGCCGTCGGCCGACGAGCCGGTCAACGTCGTGCTCCCCGACGCGGCCGATCCAGGTGAGGTCCTGCAACCGGCGCCGACAGGAGGCAAGGCTGCGGCGCCATCGCGTCCTTCGTCTCGCACCACACCGCGCACCGCACCGCGAACCCCGACGTCCCGACCGACCGCCGCCCCGCCCCCGCCGCCGTCGCGCGGCACCGTCCTGCCGGCCGAACCCGCGGGCCGACGGGGCGCCGTGGACATCGACGACGACGACGATGACGACGGCGCGAAGCGCCGCCCCTGGTGGCGGCCGGGCGGCTGACGCAGCCATGACTCCACGGACGGCAGAGGCCGGGGCCCCCTGCGGGGACCCCGGCCTCTCGTCGTACGAGGGACGTCTTAGCTGAAGGCGTCCTTGACCTTCTCGCCGGCGCCCTTGAGGTCACCGACAACCTGGTCCTTCTTGCCCTCGGCCTGGAGCGACTCGTCTCCGGTCGCTCCGCCGACGCGCTGCTTGGCTTCGCCCTCGAGCGACTGCGCCTTGTCCTTGACCTTGTCGAACGTTCCCATGGGGGGCTCCTTTCGATGCACTCAGAGACTTGCCCCCGCGCACCGCCGGGAACCCCCTTTGTGGGCCTGGTCACCCCGTCGCACAGGGAAGAACACGCTCACTGGCAGGCTTACAAACAGGTAAGACGTGCCTTCCTGAGGAGTTCCGCCGTGCCCCTGCCGCCCCTGGTCGAACCAGCCGCCGAGCTGACCCGCGACGAGGTGATGCGCTACAGCCGCCACCTGATCATCCCTGACGTCGCGACGGCCGGTCAGAAGCGGTTGAAGAACGCGAAGGTGCTCGCCGTGGGTGCCGGCGGACTCGGCAGTCCGACGCTGATGTACCTCGCCGCTGCCGGTGTCGGGACGCTCGGTGTCGTCGACTTCGACGTCGTCGACGAGTCCAACCTGCAGCGCCAGATCATCCACGGCCAGTCCGATATCGGTACGCCGAAGGCCGAGAGCGCGAAGCGCTCGATCCAGGAGATCAACCCGCTCATCCAGGTGAACCTGCACCAGGAGCGGCTCGACAGCAGCAACGTCATGGAGCTGTTCGCGCAGTACGACCTCATCGTCGACGGCACCGACAACTTCGCAACGCGCTACCTCGTCAACGACGCCTGCGTGCTGCTCGGCAAGCCCTACGTGTGGGGCTCGATCTACCGCTTCGACGGCCAGGCATCGGTCTTCTGGGCCGAGCACGGCCCTTGCTACCGGTGCCTCTACCCGGAGCCACCGCCTCCGGGGATGGTGCCGTCATGCGCCGAGGGTGGTGTGCTCGGAGTGCTGTGCGCGTCGATCGGCGCGATCCAGACGACGGAGGCCATCAAGCTGCTCACGGGCATCGGTGAGCCGCTCGTCGGCGAGCTGATGGTCTACGACGCACTCGAGATGGACTACCGCAAGATCCGGGTCCGCAAGGACCCCGAGTGCCCGCTGTGCGG